>JBMZCV010000048.1:0-31372 GCA_049613665.1 Chitinophagales bacterium
ACAAATTGATATGCCACCTATGGAGTAATGATTTTGTTAAAGCGAGAATAGCTGGCAGGCTGTACTACATATGGCTTTTTGTTATCATTTTTTTGATTTTCATCTGCTTTTCTAAAGCTATCATTTTGACCACTAATGGATAAACTATAAACAATCAATATTAAGGGAACAAAGTTTAAATTTTTCAAGAGTCTCATTATTTTCATAAGTTTTTTTTGTGATATTAAACAAATAAATAGCTTTCATGATGTTTTGTTTCATTGTATAGTGCAAAGATATTTTAAAAAGAAGGCTATCCCAAGATAATTAGCGAAAACAGAATGAGTCTTTTTTTTTATTATTTTTTTCGACTATTAAAAACAAATACACATTCATAAAGCATTGACAATCAAGCAATTATAAAATAACAATAACAGATGTGCTTGCTTTAAAAAAAACGTTTCGGCTCTTTTTTAAATATTTCTTCACTTTTTTTATAAAAAAATGTAGTTTAAATATCTTTTTTACAAAAAACTAGCTCAGAAAATTATGTATTTTATTCAAGAAAGCGATGTTGTGCAGTTACTCAAAGCATTGGACAATAAAGAGAGAAAAAAATTAGCGAATAACATTTTATCATATTTACGAAGTATTAATACTAAACAGAGCCACATTAATCATCAAATATTTGTTTATATTTCATGTTTTGCTCCCAAATTTAATCAAAAGAAGTTTAGCAAAATTAATCTTTTGTCTGCAATTCCTAGCCTTGCTAATGAGACAGAAATACGCTTCAATAAAAGAATGGCTATGATAAAACAAGCCATTTTTCATTTCATTACAGATCAGAATTTGCAACAAAATGACAATGAAGTTGTAGCTTTACTTCATATATTAGCTTTTTTGCAAAATAAAAAAAAGTTAAATCATATTTTTATAGAAACGCAAACTAAAATCAAAAATCGTTTAGAGAAAAAATGGCAAGAAAAGCACATTGATACCATCAATTATCATTATGCCTATCAAGTATATACTTCTTTGCTCAATCATGAGGCATTCAAAGAAGAACAAATGCTCAATTTTCAGGCATCTCTCTATTATTCAGAAGCTTATTTTTTATGTCAGCAAATAATTTATTATTGTCATTTAATGAATGAAGCTATTAACAAGGGCAGAAAATCTCCAACTTATTACGACAATATCTATTTCAAACATTTGAGTGAGGTATTGCCAAATTTGCCCAAACACAAGGTTTTTAAAGAAACCATTATTCAGATGTATTATAAAATATATTTGTTGCTAAAAAATTTTGAAAGTGACGATAAAAGTTACTATGAAAATTATATTACTTTTTTGTTTGAAAGCTATAAAAAAAATGAGAAACTAAAGAATTTTGAAATTTTTAGGCCAACAGCACAACAAAATTTATTTGCGTATGCTCAAAATTATTTTGCGTGGAAAATTAGAAAAATAAATAAAAAAATAAAAGAAAATGAGTTTGAATGGAGTGAGTCAGAAAAAAATAGTCTTATCAAAAAAAGACATATATACACCAATGATTTGTTCGATTTGTATGAGCTACAATTAAAAAATGATGTGATTACGGAAATTACGGCAAATTTGATGCGAAATATTGTCTTAAAAAAATTTGAAGCTGGGTTGTATGACGATTTAGAAGTTTTCTTGGAAAAGTATATGAGCAAAATAGAAGAAAAAAACAGAACAGCCGTTACAAAATATTCTTATGCTCATTTGCATTTTGCCCAAAAAGAATATAAAGAAGTAGTAAAGATATTGCTGAAAGAAGACGAAAAAACAGAACGTATGCCTAACTATTTCTTCAAATTAGATGTTTATAGATTGCTCATAAAATCGCAGTTTGAAATAATTGCTTACGAAGCACTAGAAATGTATATCGGCCGTTTTCGCACTTATCTCACCAATAACGAAACAACAAAAAATAAGGCTTTATTTGAAAGGCACAAGCGTTTTTTGGTTTATGTAAAAGAAGTGTTAGAAGCTATAAAACAAAAAAACAATATGATTTTGAAAGAATTGAAAGAGAAAATTGAAAGAAAAAAAGATACGGTCGACTCAGAATGGCTACTTGAGAAAATAGATAGTTGCCTAAAATGAAAATAGTTTCATCTAAGTTAGGCTAAAAAAATTTCAACATCAATTCGGCTGTTTTTTGCGAAGCACCAGCATTTCCCAAAGCTTTTTTTAAGACTAAATAATCTTTTTTTATGTCTTGAAAATGCTCACCTTCAGGCAAAATTTTCGTCAATTCGGCAGCCAAATTTTCTTTATTCAAATCCTCCTGTATCAATTCCTTAACGGCTGCTTTGTCTAAAATGAGATTGACTAGCGAAATGTGAGAAATTTTCAACAGGCGTTTTGCGATTTGAATAGATAAAAAACCGCCTTTATAACAAACTATTTGTGGCACTTGAAACAACGCTGTTTCTAGTGTAGCTGTGCCAGAAGCAACTAAAGCAGCAGTAGCATTTTGCAACAAATCGTAGGTTTGATTATGTAAAAAAGCCACATTGTCTGCTGCTGTTATAAAATTTTCGTAGAAAGAAAAAGGCAAAGCAGCAGCACCTGCAATCACAAATTGATAAGTAGGAAAAAGCGGCACAATTTGCAACATAATAGGCAAAATACGCTTAATTTCTTGTTGTCTGCTTCCTGGCAGTAAAGCAATTATTGGCTTTTTAGAGGTAAATGTTAGCGTATTTTGCGATATTTTATTTGTTTTTATTTTTTCGACAGCATCAAGCAAAGGATGGCCGACAAAATGCACATTTTCCCAATCATGTTTGGCAAAAAATGCTTTTTCAAAAGGCAAAATCACAAACAATTCATTAATATTCTGCTTCATTTTTTTTACTCTCGAAGTGTGCCATGCCCAAACTTGTGGAGCGATATAATAAAAAACTTTTAGCTTTTTTTTGTGAGCAAAATCAGCTATCCGCAAATTGAAACCAGGATAATCAATGAGAATGAGTATGTCTGGTTGAAATTGCAAGATGTCTTTTTTGCAAAAACTAATATTGTTTAAAATGGTTTTTAGGTTCAAAACAACCTCTGTAAAGCCCATAAAAGCTAAATCACGATAATGTTTAACGAGATTTCCGCCTGCTTGCTCCATCAAATCGCCGCCCCAACACCGAAAAACAGCCTTTGGGTCTTGTCGTTTGAGAGCGTGCATCAAGTTGGCAGCGTGCAAATCGCCAGAAGCCTCTCCTGCTATAATATAATATTTCATTTTTTTGTTTTCTTCAATTTGTAATTACTGCCTTTTTTTCTTCCAGCGTTTGTGCGACCATAGCCAATTCTCTGGTTTTTCCAAAATTATTTGTTCTAGTTTTCTCATATATTTTGCCGTGATTTCTCCATCAGCCAGCTCTAGCGGCTTTTCTATAATTGGTATTAAAGTCATTTCATAATAACCTCGCTTTGTGCGTTGGGCATCAAAATATACGATTGGACAATTATAAGTTCGTGCTTGCTGTTCGATACCATGCAAACAAGCAGTATCTTGATTCAAAAACTTTATCCAATATGATTTTGTGACATTGGAAGGGCTTTGGTCACCTATCATAACAAAAACATGAGCTTTGGGCATGAAGGTTTGAAATGTTTTGTTGGTTTCGTAAATAGAAGCCAAACCCATGCCAAATTGACTGCGAGATTGAGCCACAAAATCGTTTATTCGAGTGTTGGCGAGTGGCTTATAAAAACCTATCATTGACTGCACAACCTGCAAAGGCGAGCAAATAGCCAACCATTCCCAATTGGTATAATGGCCACCAGCTACAATAACTCCTTGATTTTTTTCAAAATAATGTTGCGAAACTTCTGGGTTCAATATTTTGTAGCGTTCCAAAAAATCAGCTTTGCTCATCGTAAAAGCTTTGAAACTTTCTAATAAAATATCGCTCAAATTGGTATAAAATTTTCGGGCAATTGCAGTGATTTCAGCTTCACTTTTTGTTGGGAAACTCGCTCGCAAATTAGCAAAAACAACTTTTTTACGATATTTTATAACATAGAAAAATAGCCAACTCAGCATATCCGAAATACGATATACTAAAGCAAAAGGTATGTTGGAAATAAAAAATATAACAGTTCTAAAAATGAGATATTGAAACATATTTGCTTGAAGTAAAACTTTAAATAATTAGATGTAAAACCTTATTTATCAATAGATTAAGTAAAATTTAAAAGTCGTCTATAATATCTCTATTTCTTGGCCGCCCTTGTATATCTTGCTCCTCATTTTCTAAATCAATATAGCGACTATTGGCATAAAAAACAACTTCTCGCCAACGCTCGTTATTCAATTCATTTAGTGCATTGGAGTGTATGAGTTTGAAATCTGTGCCTACACCTGTATCATCATAAAATACAAACTTGACATTTCGTTGTCTATCATTGAGTTTATAATAATGCCAAACTTCATAAGGCAACGCATCTGGCTCTTTGTGGCGTTCCAAAAAGTCGTTGGGCAAGCCATATTGCAAGGTTACTCTGCCTCTATCAGATTCAAAGCCACGAAACAAAGGAGTAGCATATTTTTGTTCGACTCTATCTACCATTTTTCTATAATCAATGAAACCCTGTCGGGCAGTTGTAGTGCTAGTTTCGTCCCAAAAGTAATATAAAAAGCGAGCCATATTATTATAATCTTGGTCTTTTACCAAATTTCTGATATAGCTTTTTTCATTGTTACTACAAATTACTACTGTTGCTTCTACATAAAAAATCAATTCAGTCTTACTCAAATCTTGTACAAACGTTTCATTAATATCAAATTTTTCTAAGTTTACGGTTTCTTTTATGGTTTTCTGTTTATTTCGATAAAACTCGCTACGTTTTTCGGTCAAAAGTTCGTTTTTTGAATTGCGTACTTCTATCAGAAGTTCATAACTGCCAGAGGTAATGTTGCTTATATCCAGCTCGGCAAGCAATATATTTATGTTTTGTGTAGTTTGTTTTTTAAATTTGCTAACATTTTCTATTACCTTTGAAGTGTTTTTTTTCACAACAGAATATCTAAGCAAAAAATCTGTATTTTCGCCTATATTTTTCGACATATTATATATCTCAACATAAAACGCCAATCTATCAAATTGCTGAGGATAATAAGTAGCAATATTAGGCACAAGTAGAAAACCATTTTTTATACTTTCGGTTTCAGTTGTTGCCTTTTTGTAGCTTTCTAAAAAAACAATATCGGATATAAAGCTTTGATTGTCAGGTAGTTGTGATACTTTAATTGATTTATTAATAGAAGCTATGTTCTTTGTATTGTTCAAGTCACTAAAAGAAATTTCTAAGTCATAGTTTCCATATTCTAAGCTATTTCTTTTGATGTCTAACAAATTGAAATTTATTGAGCTTGAGTCTAAAACCGCCTTGCTGGTGAGTGTATATTTATCAAACTTAACAATTTGTTCATTTTGTTTAAATAGCATCGTAATTTCTACTTTTGCTTGCAATTTGGCAGTTTCATTTTTGACAAAAACAACATCGCTACTCGGAATAAGTATATAGGTTTCTATATAGCTTTTTCCATTTGGCAAATAAAAAATAGCTTCTTCAACTATAGGATTTAAGGCATTTAGGAGTTGGCCTATCAAATTGAGCAGAAAAAAAAGACTTAAATGTTTCATTGTTTCAAATTTTTAGGTTTTTCTTTTTAGGTATTCGAGCAAAAACATACTACAAATTGTACATTTATTGAATAGTGCTTGGTACTTACAAAAATACAAATTATTCAATAAAATAAGCCACACATTTAACATTAAAAATAAAATATATAAACAAGTTTATATGAAATCAGCATCAACTTTGCTTATCGAAACCCAATATGTTGGCAATATTCAATATTATGCTCGCCTATTGTTTCATGGAAATGTGATGATAGAGCAATACGAATATTTTTTGAAATCGACTTATCGCAATCGCTGTTATATCGCTATGCCAGATGGCAAATTGCGGCTAAGTGTGCCGCTTATAGATGGAAAACAACAGCGAAAATGCCTAAAAGATGTGCAAATTTCTTATGCAGAACGTTGGCAAAAGCTGCATTGGAATAGTATCTGTACGGCTTATCGGTCATCTCCTTTTTTTGAGTATTATGAAGATGATTTAGCTCCGATTTATGAAAAAAAGGAAAAGTATTTGCTTGATTTTAACGATAAAGTAAGGAATAAAATTTTAGATTTGCTGCAAATAGAAGACAGGATTGTGTTTGGCAAAACGAAAAAGTTTGAAAAATGCTATACAGAAGCAGCCGTTTTGGATTTTCGCTCTGCTATTTTGCCTCAAAAAAACAAAAGTAGATTAGATGAACATTTTAAAGTACCTGTTTATCATCAAGTTTTTGGCGATAGGACTGGTTTTTTGCCAAATTTAAGTGTTTTGGACTTGCTATTTTCGGAAGGAAATAATGCAGTTTCTATTTTGGAAAACTCCATGAAATAATTTTTCAAAATAGAAAAAAGACCTAAAATGCAATGTAAAATATCATTCATTTTAGGTCTTTTTTGCTATTACTTAATAATTTTGATAGCTTCAATTTTGTCGCCTTGACGAATAAGATTGACTATTTCTTGGTCTCTGCCGCTTTTTATTTTGCCAAAGACACTATGACGAAAATCTAGCCATGGCGTAGCAACATGTGTAATAAAAAATTGACTACCATTGGTGTTTGGCCCTGCATTTGCCATTGATAAAACGCCTCCTCCATCATGCACTAAAGTACGGTCAAACTCGTCAGAAAAACGATAGCCTGGGCCGCCTGTTCCTGTTCCGATAGGACAACCGCCTTGTATCATAAATTCTGGAATGACACGGTGAAAACGCAAACCGTCATAAAAGCCATCTTCTGCCAAAGCTACAAAGTTGGCTACGGTTTTGGGTACTTTCGTAGCAAAAAGTGTTAGATTGATGTCACCTTTGTTCGTTCTGATAATTGCATCAACATCTTTGTCGAATGCAGCATTTTTGATTTGTTCTAAGATATGTTCCAAAATAAATGTTCTGATTTTATAAGTGCTAAACAATATTTAATAAATGGATGATTCGTTGCTAACGCATTAAAATTCGAGGTGTTAGTTTCAATGAAATGCCAGCTTATTTTTGTTTAGGTACTTAATGGTGAAAAAAGAAATGCAAAGGTAGTGAAAAACGTTTGTAGGTTTTTCACTAAAAGATTTTTTTTATGAAAAAAGGCTTTAAAATATTTCAAATTGTGAAATATCTTAAAGCCTTTTGTGCATTTTACTAAAGTTTTAGCAAAATTTCAGAAAAGATAATTGTTTTTAGTGTGCAATCATCATTTTTTCAACAGATTTTTCTGTACCGCTAGTCACAACTACAAAGTAATAACCATTTGTGTATTCGCTTACATCAAGTGTTAAGCGTGAATTTGTAGTTTTGAAAGTGTTTACTACTTTGCCTGTTACATCTGTTATTGTAATATTTGATGTAATAGCTTCGCCAGTAAAGTTTACGGCATGGTTCAATTCTAAAGTAGCCGCATTGCTTGTTGGATTTGGATATAAAGCAGTAGAAAAGTTGTTTCCTTCTGCAAAAATGTCAAAGCCATTTGTCGCATTTTTCGCTGGATTAGCAGGTGTTGTAAATGTTGCAGGAGGTAAAACGTAGTTTGTCCAAACGCCATTACATTTTACTTTTACTGACCATTGGTAATCTGTGTCATATAAAATGCCAGATGTAAAAGTACGAGATGTATTTTGTGTTTCAGGAAAAACCTTTGTATTTCCACCTGTTTTACGGCCTGCCAATTGGTAAGCTTCAGCACCTGATACTGCGTTCCAAGAAAGTGTTAATTCTAAAGGTGTAGTGCTATTCAATGTGTATGTCAAGTTAGAAGTTTCACCACAAGTAGAAGTGCAACCATCGCCTACTGTTACCATTGCAGTAACCATACAATCGTTTGCATCTGTTATTTCTACAGTATAAGAACCAGCACCTAAACCAGTAAGTGTGCTTCCTGTAGCAGTAGCACCGCCAGCCATCCAAAGGTAGGTATAAGGAGCATTGCCACCTGTTGGGTTTGCCATAGCACTACCATCATTTCCTGCACAAGTCATATCCATAGCTGTTGCATTAGCCATGATAGGGTCACTTATCATTACATCACTTGTCATTGTGCTATCGCAGCCAGCCGAGGAAAGCTCAGTAACCATATAAGTTCCAGTCATTGAAACAACTGTACCGTCGCTAAGTACATAAACCTCGCCATCACAAAGCATTATTGTTTCTGTCATATCATAAGAAGGAAGTACAGTAACATTTGTTACAATTGTGCTATCACAACCATCAGAAGCCATCAAAACAGAAGTGTAAGTTCCAGAAGTAGTTACTATCATTCCGTCTGGCAACATATAATCGGCATCATCGCATATAGCCACATCTTCACTTGACGAAGTAGGAACACAAGTAGAACAAGCATTTGCCATATTAGGCGAACCATATAAAGCTGCACCTGCATACATACCTGCTGCTGTACCAGAAACACCCCAATTAGCCCCTAAAGCATTGTCTGTTGTCACATCGCAAAGTACCAAAGAAAAGCCATTGCCATCTGGCTCAGTTGGCCAGTCGCCTGCATCGTCATAAGGTACTTCATCAACGATAGCACCAGCAACATCAAATAACGTTACTGTTTCTCCGCTATTTCCTAAGCCGCCGCCAGTCCATTCCATAGCCATTACGCCAAAAGTGTTCATCATATTTGAAGCACTATAAGCTGTTACTACATATTCACCTGCCATAATCATAGTTCCAGCAGGGAAAGTGAAAGTAGCACCTCCCAAAAAGTAGCCAGAAATATCAATATCAGTAGCTCCAGCATTGTGAATTTCGATATATTCTAAAGTATCTGTACCTGAACCTGCATCGTTATACATGATTTCGGTAATGACAAGTGCACTAGGTGTTTCTAAAACAAATGTAACGCTTTCAGTGGCCATTACATTATTAGCTAAATCTGCTACATTAGACACCATAAGTGTATAAGGTGTATCATAGCTTAGTGTGCCTGCTACTATTAAAGTTACCATGTTTCCGCTAACCATAGCACTCGAAAATGTTCCACCCGAATAGTTTGCTAAATCTGCACCAGAAACTGGATCAATATCTTCAGAGAAAGTAACGATAATTGTTGTGGCATCACTAGCATCAGCTTCTACAATAAAAGGAGGGTTTACATCACTACATTGATTTGCCATAGCAGGCGAAGCGAAAAGTGTTGTTCCTGAACCTACTGGATATTCTCCTGCATTGGTATTTGCTAAAATCCAGTTTGCAGGGTCATTGTTGTCAGCCATTACATCACATAAAATCAAAGATGGGCCATCGCCATCAGCATCTGTTGGCCAGCCGCCACCATCGTCATAACGTACTGTATCCATTACTGCACCTGCTGCATCATATAAAGCAATACCTTCGCCACTATTTGAAAGACTACCTGCGGCATCATAGGTAGTAATGCCGAATATATCATTCATTAAAGTAGGGTTTCCTGCTACTACTGCATATTCGCTTGCCGCTAGCATTTCTCCAGCAGGAAATGTGAAGGTTATTCCTGCAAAAGAATATCCAGAAAGGTCTATTGTTGCCGCACCTTTATTGTATATTTCGACATACTCCAGTTGGTCTGTGCCTGAACCTGCGTCGTTATACATGATTTCGGTAATAACAAGGTCGCTTTCAGCTTGTGCGTTAGCTTTTTCGCTTTGCCCAAAGCATAGAGCAAAACATAACACGAAAAGTAATGATTTAAAATTCATCGTACTTTAATTGTTTTTTAGAATGTTTTAAGAAAAAAATATATGTAATTAATTATTTTTAAGATGATTAGAAATAAAAAAAGGCAACAAAAGTAAATATTTGTTTTTCATTTCTAAAAAGGCAATGGAAACATTGAATTGAATGAGTTGTTGTAGCAGTGGCTAAATTACGACTTTTTTTTGATTTTTTTTAATATGTACTAAAATATAATAATTTTATAATTATTTTGTAATCTTTTTTTAATGAGCTTCTTTTGTTTTCTAAAAAAACATTTTAGAAGTCGTTTAGATTCTATTCTGCTTAAAAAAAATATTAGCTTGAGTTAAAACTCAGTTTTTTCAGAATCAAAAATAAAATACTAAAAAGCCTGTAAATCTACCAATTTTTTATACATGCTTTTTGTTTGCAAAAGCGATTTATGTGTGCCTTGTTCTAGGATTTCGCCATCTTTCAATACCAAAATTTTATCGGCTGCCTGAATAGTCGAAAGCCGATGAGCAATCACGATAGAAGTGCGATTTTGCATGAGTTTATGCAAAGCATCTTGCACCAATTTTTCGGAAGCAGAATCTAAGGAAGAAGTTGCTTCATCTAAAATGAGAATAGGTGGATTTTTCAAAACAGCTCTCGCTATCGTCAGTCTTTGTCGCTCGCCACCGCTCAACTTGTGGCCTCTATCGCCAATAATGGTATCGTAATTGTTTTCTAATTGCATGATAAAATCATGTGCATTGGCCACTTTGGCAGCCTGAATGATTTGCTCTCGGCTGACATTTTCTTTCTCTAAGCCAAAAGCGATATTATTCAAAACTGTATCGTGAAATAAAATGGGTTCTTGCGTTACGATTCCCATGAGCTTTCGCAATTTTTGCAAATCATATTGTTTAATATTTATTCCATCGAGCAAAATTTCGCCTTTTGTCACATCATAAAAACGCACTAATAAATCGGCTAAAGTTGTTTTTCCTGCTCCAGAATTGCCTACTAAAGCTAACATTTCGCCTTTTTTTAGCTCAAAATTGATGTTTTTCAATACATTTTGCTCTTTTTCATAAGCGAAAAACACTTTGCAGAAAGCTATTTTTTCTTTAAAATCTGAAATAGTAATCGCTTTTTCAGCATTTTTCACTTCAATATCTGCTTCTAACAAATTGTTTATTCTTTCGAGAGAAGCCAAACCTTTTTGAATATTGTAAAAAGCGGTAGAAAACTGTTTGGCTGGCGGTATGATTTGCGAAAAAACCACCATAAACAAAATAAATGTTTCCGCTTCCAAAGCAATCGTTTGACTCAATACCATTCTGCCACCGATATATAATACAATCACGACAACGACAATGCTCAAAAGCTCCGACAAAGGCGACGACAAACTTCTGCGTCTCACAATGCTTGTCATCATATTTTTATGTTTTTCATTTTGCATATCAAAGCTGTTTTGCTGCGTTTTTTGAGCGTTGAAAGCCTTGATAATGCGAAGTCCCGACAAGGTTTCATCGATGATAGACATAATAGAAGCTAGATAATTTTGAGCTTTATGGGATTTACTTTTGAGCGTTTTGCCGATATTGCCGATAATAATACCTGTGATGGGCAAAATGAGCAAGACAAAAAGGCTCAATTGTGGGCTAATGATAATCATTGTGATAAGATAGGTCAAAATCGTGATAGGTTCACGCACCGTAGCTTCCAAAACGCTCATAATACTCAACTCAATTTCTTGCACATCGACACTTAGGCGTGTGATGGTATCACCTTTTCGTTTTTCGGAAAAATAAGATACCGACAGCTTCGTAATTTTCTCGAAAACTTGCTTTCTGATGTCATACACTACGCCATTTCTGACAGCCGCCATTGCATACAAAGCCGTATATCGAAATAGGTTTTTGAGAAAAAACACAACGACAACCCACATACATACAAATAGTAAAGCATCAATTTTGCCATACTGCACAATGATATTGCTCAAGGTATAGTTGAACAATTCCATGAGATAATTTGCGGAGTAGCTAAATGTTGGCTCAGTAAGCATCAAATCTTGCGTATCGAAAAGCAGTCGCAGGAAAGGCAAAATCATGGCCAGCGACACTAGCGAAAATAGCACGGCAAGTATATTGAAAAATATATTGCAAAAAGCCGCAAAGCGATATTTCGCAATATATTGAATAATTTGTTTTATGGAAGACATATATTTTTATTGATTTTTGGGCAAAAAAAAACTGCTAGAAACGACTGCAAAGTTACAGTATTTCTAGCAGAAAGTAGTTTTGTTCTTTTTTTAGTTCAAATACATTTCAACCTTTCCAATCAGCCATTCCGAGTCGACGGCATCTTTTCTTCTTTCAATTTTATCTTTGAACTCTGTCAAAATCAGGCTATCATTTTGTTTTGCAGCTTCTGACAACTCTTTTACATAAACCAAAAAACGCTTGTGTCTTTCAAATAAAGCTACATTTTTTTTTGCTTCATTATTGGTGAGGTAGGTGCGAAAACGATTAATATATTTTTCCAACGTTTCATAATCAGCTATTTCAAATATCGATTTTATGAGTAAACGGTAGCTATCCGTTTTGAAAAAATAATTGGGCATTTGTTTTGTTTTTTCACTTTCTTTCAACAGTAGCTCAATTACTTTTTCATATTCTTTTTTAGCAAAAGACAACTTGGCATAAGCATAATTGGTAATAATATTTCTATTTTCTTTTACTACCTTAAAAATATGATTTTCCACAAAAAGCTCTAAACGCTCATAAAAACCTGCATTTAACATTTTTAGAATAATATTTCGCATCAAATTTACCGAAATTTCGGTAATCATATCATGTTTTAGTTGCAATTCATACAAATCAAACAAACTATGGAGATATTCCTGCTTTTTTGCTATCAATATAGTTTGCTCTACTTCGCTAAGTGAAAATTTATCTCTTTTTAGTCGATAATCTATTTTGTTGATTTTCCAAGTTAAGCAGTTTTGGGCATAGGCCAATAAGTTTTGCTGTACTGTTGGCGTGAAAATTTCAAAATTCTTTAACTTTTTATTTTTTTTGTAGTCTGCAAACAAAAAAGATATATAAGTTTCATAATACCTTTTTTGGTTACCTTCCCAATTATTTAGCATTTCATATACCTTATAATAGACTTCAATAATAGTTTCTCTAAAAATATTTTGCTGTGGCAATGTTTGTAAGATGACACTCAAAGGTTTGAAATATATGGTATTATAATGTGTTGGCTTTTTATGATTGTTAATCGCTACATTCATAAAATGACAATAATAATTCAGTTGTTGGCTCAAAAAGTAAGCTTCCGAATAGTACAAAGATTTATTTAAATGAATAATTTGTTCTTTTCTAAAAGCCTCATGGCCAATAAGCATCGCATGTAATTTGTGAGCATAATGATAATTTATAATATCAATATTTTTTTCTCGCCATTTCTTTTCTAAACGATATTTAATTTTTCCTTGCGTTTCTATAAAAAAATGTTCCGCATTACTTTTAGATTTGAAAAAACCTAAAAGCGATAATAAGGCTTGAATTTCGTTTTCGCTTTCTTGCAACTCACAATCCACAATAAACTGTAAAATTGCTTGCTTAATAATAGTTAGTCGTTTGTTGAGTTGTTTATCTGTTTCTGTTGCAATACTTGGCACGAAAGCATATAGCTTCTCTTTATTGAAATGGCTATTTTTCGATAATATGCTCATTATATAATCAAAAATTTGCCAATTAATCTCACTTTGCTTTTTATTAATATTTTGCAACTGATAAAGCATGTTTGCTTTAAGGCTTTTTATCTGCTTTTTGCTTAATAATTGGAGTAAACGATAAGCATCATTTGTCACTGTCATATTTTCTTTTAATTTGTTAGTTTTTACAGTTTAAAAGTAACGTTTTTTTTGCTAAAAAAAGCAAATGTTACTTTTGGTTGCTCTAAAAAAAAGCAAAATAAAATAAAATATACTTTTATTTTATTTTTATAAATTATTGAAAATAAATGCTTTATAACTGCAAACTTGTAAAAAAGCAAGTAATAAGGGGCTAAAAAAAATGTTTTAATTGATATTTGCTAATTTTTTTGCTAAACCTTACATCTTCCTCTATCTTTGTAATTGTAAAAACTTTTAGGATAATGAATATTATTTTAACATTAAAAACTTAATTATGGATATAATAAAACTATTTAAAGCGACTAGTTTCCTTATCATTTTATCTTTTTTACTTTGTGTAGAAGCGACCTCTCAAACACCCCAATCTATCAAAAATAGCATTTCACTTGAGACTCTATTACAAAATGAGCTTTTAGAAACTAAACGCAATCATGCTATTAATATGAATTGGAATATAGCAGAAAAAACTACTTCTTGGTATCCGCTTGAAGATATCAATGGCGACTTAATAACAAACTATGCTGTTGTTATTACTCAAAATGATGGTTCAATCATATCATACAATGTTACACTTGAAGATGCTACCATAGATAGCGATGGAAATATTATGTTTGTGATAGGAGAAATAGATTGTGAAGGTGCTGCTTGTGTATATATCTCAACGATTCGTGATGGCGATACAGACTTTCTTACTATTGTTGCTGCATTAAATCCACCTACTGGCATTATACAAGAAGGAAATGATTTTGATGTATTTGCTCGTATTGCTTTTCTTGTTTCAGATGGCACAACTTATGGCCCTTGTTCTGATAATCAAGCGTTGCCTCTTAGCTATCAATGTTGCAATACAGCAGAAGAATGCTTTGAATTAATTGCAACAAATCATGATATTTTAGTCAATAAAATTGATTTAGAAGTATTTGGCATTACACAAACTGTTTGCAACTTTTCGAATACACCTGCTAGTTATGTAAAGAATAATTGGAGTTTAGAAGAAGAAAATATCGCATCTGACTATCAACTCAATGGCAATACTCAGGCTTATGAATACAGCAAATTAGTCGTTGAAAATAATGCTTCGACTGATAGCACTTCTACAAATGATATTTCATTCAATTATCGAGTACAAGTTTCTTACTCACACTTTGATGCGCCTAATACTACATTAAGTTATCCGAGTAATAATAGCGTAAGTAGTTGTAATGCTAACAGCTTAACTTATATATCTGATGGGTCTGCCAAAAACTTTTCTACGGAAGAGACACCTTTATTATCTAAAGTGTTTCCTAATCCATGTCAAAATTATATGAATATAGCCTATACATTAGCTAATGATAGCGAAATATCTATACATATTTATGATATTTTGGGTAAGCAAGTTTCTACTATAAGCAGCAATGAATATCAAATGGCTGGCAAACAACATATAGCAATAGATATGAGTCATTTGCCAAATGGAATTTATGTGTGTCGAATGTCACAAAGCAATGGAGAGGTAGCTAATCAGCGTTTCATAAAAATAGAATAGCTTTAGATAGTTTTTACAAACGAAGTCTTGCAACAAATAGTAAGTCATTGGGGACTTACTAGCAAGGCTTTAAAAAAGTAATTAGTATAGAAAAAACTGCTATAAAACAAATTTGGCGATTCGGATTTATAGTAGTTCCATATAAAAAACCTTACTTTTTAATTTGTTTGATGTCATCATCAAAAAAAATAGCTTGCAAAACAATGTTTATTTTAGCAAGAACGGCTTTACTATGCCTATTTTTTTAGAAACACAAAATAAACTTGTGAATAACTGGACGTGAAGATAAACATTTTTTTAAAAGAAAAGCAATTCTATATATTTATTTTCATTTTTTTCTTTAATCAAAAAATTTATTATGCTAAAAAAAATACTATTATTTAGCCTAACACTTTCTTTATGGTTAAGTTTATATGGAGAAAAACCTAGAGAAGACGATACATTACTAGCTTACAATTTTGCATTTAGCGATTGCGGCGATTGTGTTTTGAATGTCGATAATCCAAGTATTTTTACAACTTCGCCTTTTGATCCTTTAACCATTATGCTCGCTACAGGTGCTTCGCTTACTGGCAGTCAATGTTCAAATATCAACCCAGAAGCTATCAGCCAAGTTTGGAGCTATGGCGATGACATCACAGGCACTAGTGTACTTCATATTTATTCGCAACCAGGCACTTACCAGGTTTGTGTAACATATTATGTTGAAGCAAATAATGAACCTCTTTGTTCTAAAACAGCATGTAGCCTTCTTCAAATTGGTACGCTATCAGAAGATTGTGATGCTTGCAACTTGAATGTCGCTAGTCCAAGTGTCAGTTTAGCTTCGCCTTTTGATCCGCTAACAGTTGTTTTCACATCTGGCACTTCTATCAATGCAAGTCAATGTCAAGTTGTCAGTCAAATATGGAGCTATGGCGATGGTACAACAGGTTCTAGTAATATTCATACTTATTTGGAAGCAGGTACTTACCAAGTTTGTCTGACATATAATGCTGAAACTAATGGTCATAGGCTTTCATGTTCTGAAATAGCTTGTAATTCTATTCAAATTGGTGCTGGAAAAAATGCTATTTCAACCATACCAGCTAATACATCTATTACCAACTATCCGAATCCTTGTACTACTTCAACAACTATTGAATATCAATTGAAAGCAGAAGAGAGCGTCAGTTTAATGGTTTATGACAAATCTGGTCGATTAGTGGAAGCTTTGGTACAAAATGAAAGGCAAACGAAAGGAATTCATAAGCAAAATTTCGACACTAAACATTTGCCAACAGGTATATATTTTTATCAGTTGCTAACCAATACACAGCACCTAAGTAGTGGGATTATTAAAACAGCCGCTCACTAAACTAGCAAAAACTTATTGTTATAAAAAACAATTAAAATAAAAAGAGCTGCTATAAAACAAATTTGGCGATTCGGATTTATAGCAGCTTTATATAGAAAACCTTATTTCTTAATTTGTTTGATGCCATCATCAGAAAAATAGCTTGCAAAACGATATTTTTTAGCAAGAATGACTTTGCTATGCCTATTTTTTTAGTAGCACAAACACAAAATAGAGTTGTGAATATGAACACAAAGATAAGTATTTTTTTGTTTCGACACGCATTTTTTTAAAAGAAAAGCAATTTCATATAGTCATTTTCAAAATTTCTCTTTAATCAAAAAAAAATCTTATTATGTTTAAAAATATATTATCATTTAGTTTAACACTTTTTTTATGTCTTAATAGCTTATATGCATTTAGCGATTGTGGTAATTGTTCTGTAAGTCTCAATAATCCATTTATTGCTGCCGTTTCACCTTTTGACCCTTTAACTGTTATGTTGAATACAGGTGGTGCTTCAATTGCTGGTAGTGACTGTGTAAATCTTGACCATGACGATATTAGTCAAGTTTGGAGTTATGGCGATAACACAACAGGCACTAGCGTACTTCATACTTATCCGCAGCCAGGTACTTATCAAGTCTGCGTAACATACTATATTCAAGTAAACAATACAGCTCCCTGCACTGAAACAACATGTAGCCTTCTCCAAGTTGGTACATTATCAGAAGATTGTGATGCTTGCGACTTGAGTGTCACTAGTCCAAGTGTCAGTTTAACTTCGCCTTTTAATCCGCTAACAGTTGTTTTCACATCTGGCACTTCTATCAATGCAAGTCAATGTCAAGCTGTCAGTCAAATCTTGAGCTATGGCGATGGTCAAACAGGCACTAGCAGCATTCATACCTATTCGAAAGCAGGTACTTACCAAGTTTGTTTGACATATAATGCCGAAACTAATGGTAGTGGAGTTCCATGTTCTGAAATAGCTTGTAGTTCTATTCAAATTGGTACTGGAAAAAATAATATTTCGACAATAGAAGCTAATGCTACTATTTCCAACTATCCAAACCCTTGTACGACTTCGACAATCATTGAATACCAATTGGCAGAAGACCAAAATGTAAGTTTAATGGTTTATGACAAATCTGGTCGATTAGTGAAAGCTTTGGTACAAAATGAAAAGCAAACGAAAGGAAATTACAAACAAAACTTCAATACTGAACAGCTTCCAGCAGGTATGTATTTTTATCAATTACTAACCGATACGGAGCAACTAAGTGGCAAAATTGTTAAAACTGCTACTCATTAAAATTTCAAACTATATTGTTATAGAAAACAATTAAAATAAAAAGAGCTGCTATAAAACAAATTTGGCGATTCGGATTTATAGCAGCTTTATATAGAAAACCTTATTTCTTAATTTGTTTGATGCCATCATCAGAAAAATAGCTTGCAAAACGATATTTTTTAGCAAGAACGGCTTTGCTATGCCTATTTTTTAGTAGCTCAAATACAAAATAGAATTGTGAATATGAACACAAAGATAATCATCATTTTGTTTCAACACGCATTTATGTGAACAAAACCAGTCTAAAAATGATGTTTCCACAAGTTTTTTAAGCTCTTTTTACATTTTTTATACAAAAGGTGGTTTGCCGAAAAGCCTTTTATCAGAATAGAGTAGGCATTTTTTCAATTTTAAAATTCAAATACCAATGAAAATATTTAACTATAATTTAATCGCAATCTGTTTTTCTTTATTCTTTTTTGCTTCTTGTAGCAAAACAGATGTAGCTCCTAGTATGAATGATACTGAATTATTAAGCTCTTTTCTGTCGCAAGATGTAGCAAATGACAAAGGCGAAGCAAATGAGGATGGCAGTTTTAAAATTAAAATTCAAGAAACAAGCGAAAATGTAGCTTTGTTTGATGCCTTTCGAACTACAGGTAATGCTTTAGAATTGAGTGAAGATATTGTTTTAGATGCTGAATCAGTACAAGCTATCTGGGGAGATTCTGCAAACGATTCTTTTCTTGAAAATGGTGTTACTATCAATAAAGACGATATTGAAGTTAATAGAGTAACCATGACAGAAGATGGTGAAGTTGTTGATATGACTGAAGCTGAAATCGCTGAAAAGGTAATTGGTGCTTATGCCATATTAGTTTTTGTAGATGGCGAACTTGTTTATGCGGAAGCTTGTATAGTTATACGCATTGAATAAGTGATATAGGCGGTTTGCCGAAAAGCCTTTAATAGAGTAGGTGTTTTTTTGTAAAATTTAAAAAACCAATATAAGATATGAAGAAAACAACATATTTTTTTTTCACTATATTATTTATATTTCTTTTATCAAGTTGTTCTAAAGAAGATTTCTCGAAAGATATTGTAAACTTGGTAACCTACAACGAAGCTTCTGAAACTGAAGCAGCTAAATTATTACCTATCTCTTGCAATTTTACCGAAACTTTGCCTTTTATTGGTAGTACACTTTGGGATAATGGTACTTATAATTGTGCAGATAAACTGAAACATTATTTCAATTGTCTTAACAATACTGTGCAAGCTAACTGCCCACTTGAAACACAAAATGTTAATTTCCTTATAGAGAACAGTTATAATGGAAATACTGATTACATTTTTCAACATATTTCAAGTGATGGCTGGTATAATATTTCGCCTGAAGGCCAAATCGCTATTAAAGATGCCATAGAGGAAATGGCTAATGATTACAAAAATAGTCAGCCAGAATTAGCAGAATATGCTTTAACATCTCTAGTCTCTGTATCATGCAATGTTCTGATTTGTTGTACTGACCAACCTTCAGTAAGTGTTACAGTTAGGTATAAAAAGGTTTGCAAAAATGTTGTTGATGTAGGTGATTTTGGCGGTATTTAAATATGATTAAGTTTCAAGAGAAATAATAACAAATCATTTATCCAGGCAAATAGTTAACAATATATTTTTTAAATAGAGGTAAGTAAGTAAGAGTAACTATTGAGTTATATCTTTTGTAAGAAAACTCCGTATTGACACCATTTAGTGTAAATGCGGAGTTTATTTTTTTATGAAAAACAACCAATTTATTTCTCCAAGGCATCTGTTATCTCTTTCACAAATTCGACTTCTTAAAATTTTGCTTTTTTGTAACAGTTTTGGCTAAAAAATACAAATAAAAAAAGTGATATATTTTCATAAGAAAACATATCACTTTTTTATTGCTGCAAAAAAAATACTTTTTAAGCTTCTTTATTAGCTTTTACAAGGTCTTTCAACATGCTTACCGTAACAGATTTTGGTCGCTCAATAGGCAAACCTAAAGCTCTATCCCAACACAAGCTAGACAACACGCCTAATGCACGAGAAACACCAAACAAAACAGTATAAAAATCATATTCTGTCAAGCCATAGTGCATCAAAGTAGCACCCGAATGTGCATCAACATTTGGCCAAGGGCTTTTAATTTTGATTTTTTCGCCCAAAACTTTTGGTGCTACCTCAAAAATATCCCAAATAACATTTACGAGTTCATCATCAGGAAAGTATTGTTTCGCAAACTCCATCTGAGCCGTAAAACGAGGGTCTGGACGACGCAATACTGCATGACCATATCCTGGAATTACTTTTCCTTCGTCTAAAGTCTGGCGAATAAAAGATTCGATTTCTTCCAAAGATGGGCGGCCTTTGTCCAATTCTACTCTCATTTTTAGCACCCAACGAATCACTTCTTGGTTTGCCAAACCATGCAATGGCCCAGCCAAAGCATTCATACCGCTCGACAAAGAATAATAAGCATCGCTCAAAGTAGAACCTGTAAGATGTGTAGCATGAGCAGAAGCATTTCCGCCTTCGTGGTCGGCATGAATAGTCAAATACAAACGCATCAAGCTTTTGAAATCTGGGCTATCAATACCTAGCATGTGAGCAAAGTTTCCAGCCCAATCTAAGTTGAAATCTGGCTCAATGTGGTTGCCATTGTGAAAAGTACGACGATAAATATAAGCAGCTACTCTTGGCAAACGAGCAATTAGGTTCATTGCATCTTCATACATCGCTTCCCAATATGCCAACTTGCTCACACCTTTGCGATATTCTCTAGCAAAAATAGACTCCGATTGCATAGCCAAAATAGCTGTGCTAAACTGCGTCATTGGATGAATAGTAGTTGGCAAAGCATCTAAGGTATCAAAAACGTGTTGTGGCACACCACTACGCACGGCCCATTCGGCACTCAACCATGTTACATCATCTTTGCTTGGCAATTCGCCTGTTAGCATCAAATAAAAAATTCCTTCTGGTAAAGGCTCTGTACAGCCATCAGCTTTAGGCAAGTATTTTTTGAGTTGTGGAATAGAATATCCTCGAAAACGGATACCTTCCATAGCATCTAACTGTGAGGTTTCGGTGATTAAACTTTTCACACCACGCATACCACCAAAGACTTGCCCTGCTGTCACTTCGCCGATTTTTACATTGGCATTACCTCTAATAAAATTTTTTAGTTCTTTGGCAAGTGGTAGAGATTTGTCTTTTAATCTTGATTTTAACCTATCCATATATATTTTTATATTTTGATAAAATAATTATCCTTGACTTTAAAATACATTGTTAATAATTAATACACTTAACAAAGCATTTGGTTTCACTAAATCCGCTTTTTTTAACAGTAATAATCAAAAAAAAGCGATTTTTCACTATTAATTCTTTCTTTTCGCAAAGCGAATCCGCAAACTTCTAAAATTACTGCAAAAAAAAACAATATTTTTCATTTTTTAGTACATTTTTTAGTCATTTAAATTAATAACATTTAAGCAAAAAAAAAATGACCAAGAATCTAGCAAAAATACACTATTCGTGTTTATTTTGTTGCAATTGTAGCTGTAATTTTTCTATTTTTTCGCTCAATTTGTCAATTTTGCGTTCTAAATTCAAATTATTGTCCATAGTCATTTCATCTACAAAAATAGCATTTGCCAAAGATATGCCAAAAATTCCACCACTACATACAATTAACACAAAATACAAGCGTATAAAACCAACTTCGACAGCCGAAAAAGTGTCTGCTTCAATAATTGTTTGGGGAATTTCTGCCCAACCCTCAAGTGTAAAAAGTTGAAAAATGGTATAACATGAAGTTAATGGATTTGCAAAATATTGAGGAACAATATTTCCAAACAAATGAGCGGTTAAAATAGACAAAATGAGATTGTATCCAAATAAAGCTATAAGCACAAAAACAGAAGCTTTTAAAGCTCTAATGAGTCCAACAATCAAATGTTTTAGATTCGGAATAAATTCAAATAGTTTGATAAGCCGAAACAAGCGGAAAGTACGAAAAATTAGTATGAAAGAAAATGAACTGCCCATTGGCAAGAAAAGCGTAGGCAAGCTAGACATTACAATTCCAAAATCAAAAGCATGCCAACTATTATTGAAATATGCTTTAGGTTTTAGAATATATAATTTAACAATCGCTTCTAGCAAAAAAAGAAGAATGAAAAACTTATCAAATTGCATGAGCAAGTTTCGATAACTGATGTCTGGAAAGGCCAATAAGAAAATAACTATCGCATTCATTGCAATAGCAGTAAATATGATTTTATCCGAAAAAAAAAACTTTTTCAACATTTGGTAAATTGCTTTTTTGTTTGCACAAATATAGGCTTTGTTTTCTTTCTTTTCAAATGCAAGTGCCAAGTACATTAGTCAGCTTTTTTTTGGCCTCAAAAAAGTGATATTTGCGAAATCAGCTAAAAACTACTATATTTGTTGAACTTGTGGGTTTTGACAAAATGGCTTTTTAAATTTTAATGCCACACACTAATTTAATATAGTACATTTGGGTTGCTAAAACATTGAAAATCAGCGTGTTATTTTATTTAGCTTGTGTAAAAAAAATTACGAAACAATATTTTATGCCTTATTCAAGTTAATCATTTTGTATCATAAAAAGCTTTAAGTACCTAGACAAAAATAACATGACATTTCGTTGAAGCTAACATTTTAGTTACTCAATTACATTAGCCACGAATCGACTGTTTGTCAAATAGTGCTTGGCACTCACATTAGAAAAAAACAAAATCATGAAAATTAATGTTCATTTTATCTTGCTACTTTTTACGCTTATTTTGCTGACTTCGTGTCATGCAAGCAAAAAAACAAGTGTTAAAAAAGAAAAAAAGACCGTTTCGGCTGCCGAAATCATGATGCAAAAAGTGATGGAAAACGAAATAGACGCACAATGGCTATCGGTACATGCCAAAATAAAAGCAAAGGATTCAAAGCAATCGCAAAATTTTAATGCTGATATTCGTATGAAAAAAGACAGCATTTTTTGGGTCACTATTTATCCCCCTTTTCTAAAAATTTCGGTAGCACAAGCCCTCATTACAAAAGATTCTATCAAGGTTTTAGACCGCATCAACAAAAAATATTATGTAAAAAATATCGGCTATTTAGAAGAATTAGTCAATTATCCGCTTGATTTCAACAGCTTGCAAGGCCTCATTTTGGGCAATGCTATCACTAGCTTCAACGAAACAACAGTATTGACCAATGCCGAAAATACTTGCAGTCTCAATACAAAAGAACAGCAGTTAGATATGGCCTTACACCTTGACAATCAAGCATTTACGATTAGAGAAATGTGTGTAGCCGACTCTAGCAAAAATCAAAGTATTAGTGTTAAAATGAGCAATTATAAAGATTTGAACGACAAAAAGTTTGCTCACCGTCGAGTCATTGATGTAAAAACGCCAGATACTTATCATGCAGAAATAGATTTTTCTAAAATAAAAATTAATGAGCCTTTGAGCTTTCCTTTTAAAGCAAGCCGCAAGTATGAAAAGATACGATAACATTTTATTACAATGCTGTTTTTTGAGCAAAAAAGCATATCTTTGCATGTTTTTTTGTTTTAGCTTGCTTTGGAGCAATCAGATATTTGGGCAAACTAAAGATGAACTGCTTAAAGAAAAATATTTGTTATATAGCGAAATTGATATTGCTCAAAAATTGTTGCGAAATACCAAAGACGACAAAAAAAGTTCGATTACAGAACTTGTATTGTTGCAAAAAAAAATAAACAATCGGCACGAAATCGTTGCGAATATCGAACAGCATGTGCAGCTTTTGGCAGGCAATATGAACACGATTGAATTTCAAATTGAGGAGCTTGAAAGCAAATTGAGGTTTATCAAAGCAGAATATGCCGATATGTTGCGAGAGTCTTATTTGTCGCAAAACGATTATAGTCAATTGATGTTTTTGTTTTCGGCAATGGATTTTAATGACGCTTATCGTCGCTTCAAATATATGCAATATTATCGGAAGCATCGCAAAAGTCAGTTGCAAGATATTTTGACGATGAAAGATACTTTGCAAGGCAAATTGCAAACTTTGGCAGCAGAAAAAGTGGAGCAAGATGAGTTGTTGTTGAGTGAAAAAAACGAAAAGCGATTGTTGGAAAATGAAAGACAAGAGCAAAAACAGTTGATTGGAAGTCTGAAAAAAACAGAAAAGCAAATTCGGCAAAAGCTGGCTCAAAAAGAAAAAGCTTTGTCGGAACTCAATGAGCAAATACGAGATATTATTGCGAAAGCAACAAAAAATGATGATGTGCCACCTCCTCCCAAAGCGGTAAAAAATGAAATAAGCCGCAAACCAACGCACAAACCGATAGAAGATGCAAAACTGACAGGTTTGTTTGCTAAGAAAAAAGGAAAGTTAGATTGGCCTGTTCATGAAGGTGTTGTAACAAGCAAATTCGGAAAAAATCGACACCCTGTTTTAAAAAATATCACAACAACAAACAACGGCATTGATATAACAACAGCAAAAAACACTGCTATCAAAGCCATTTTTGAAGGAACAGTTAGCAATATTTTGTTTAATCCTACATTTCAGTGGGCAGTTATTGTGAAACATGGAAATTATTTTACGGTTTATGCCAACCTGGAAGAAGTCCGTGTAGCAAAAGGAAATAAAATTGAGGTAGGCCAAAAAATCGGTACGGTTTTCACGAATTGGGAAAGCGGAAAAACAGCAGTTCATCTTGAGATTTGGGAAAAAAACAAAAAGTTAAATCCTATTTATTGGCTGCGAAAAAAGGCTTCTTAGAATGAAATAAGTGCCAAGCATTTAATGTTTTCGTTCTTTACTTTTAATTTTTTTTTGACTAAATTTTAGTTCTAAAAAAGTTACTTTTGAACATTACTAAGTACAAAATTATAAATTAATAATGATATTGCAATTTAATAGTTATTAAATTGAAAACCATTAAATCACTTTTTTTGTTCTGTAAGAAATTTGTTGAAGTAGATTTTCATTTATACAAAAATATATATAACAATGGAACTTATTTTATTATTCGTTGGCTATCAAGAAATTCTTATCATTTTCATGGTACTTTTATTGCTTTTTGGAGGCAAAAAAATACCAGAATTGGCTCGTGGTTTGGGTCGTGGAATTAGAGAGTTTAACGACGCAAAAGCATCTATCAAAGATGAAATAGAAGATGGCATTAGAAAGGAAGAAGCGAAAAAAAGCTAAAATAATATCGAAATAGCTGCTAAACATTTAGCTGCTGTCGCAAACTGCGTGCTACTTTTTCTAAAGTGTAAAGGCGGCCTGCATCATAGATATATTTGTCGGGACGTATCACCACAAAATCAACTTTTTGCTTAGAAAACCAATTTGTTAAAATATTTTCGTCATCTATCATATCTTTATGGAGCGTCAATATTCGCAAATCTATTTTTTCTTTCAGATAAGAAATATTTGGTGTGCTAGTAATCGTATTTTTACGCAAGAAAAGCACAAAATTATTGTCCAAATAAGAATCTAAATAAAGCTTTTCGGCTTCTTTGTTCAAAACTTTTGGCTGTATAAACAAATGACCGATAAGTTGTGGGCAATTTTTGCCTAAAAAACCTTTTTTGAGTGGCTTTTTTTTCAAAATAGCTGCTCGAATAATCGGTTTTGCTTGAGGGATTTTATTAGCGATTTTCAAAACTACATTGCGTAAAAAAGTTCGCATTTTAGCTGTTGTTTGAACAATACTACCTAATGTTATAGCTCCTTTTATCAAAGCTGCTGTATGTTCGCTTCGCTCTTCTTCATAACTTTCTAAAAGCTTTTCACTTGCTTTTTTTGCTAAAACAGCATCTAGCTTCCACGCCAAATTGTGTGCATCTCGAAAGCCAGAACACAAGCCTTGTCCCAAAAAAGGCGGCATCATGTGTGCAGCATCTCCTGCCAAAAAAACACCTTTATCTTGCCATTTTTTAGCCAAAAGTCCATGAAAAGTATAAACATTAGCTCGTAAAATATCTATTTTAGCGATATTTACCCATTTTGAAAGCCATTTTTCAACATTTTCTATTTTTTCGACTTCTTGCTTTGTCTCTCCTTTTTGTAGCATAAACTCCCAACGTCTATGATTTTTATGTCCAGAAACATAAGTTGTCGGCCGTTTTGGGTCGCAAATTTGTTGGTGAATGGTAGGCAAATTTGCAGTTTCATTAGTATATTTATTTTTTAGTAAAGCATCGACCACTAGCCAAGAGTTATTAAACTTGAAATCTTTCATCGAAATACCCAACTTTTGACGCACAAAACTCTGGCCGCCATCGCAAGCAACTACATATTTTCCTGCTATTTGGTTTGTTTTTTGAGTGACCGTATTGAGTATTGTTAAAACATTCTCTTCTTCTTTTTGCAAAATGTTATTGACTTCAAAACCTTCAAAAACACTTATATTTTCAAAGCGTTTTACACCTTCTCGCAATATGCTTTCGAGCTTTGGCTGAAAAAACCAAAAGTCGCTCGCAAAACCATATTTTTGGTCTTTGCTACCCAACAAAATTTCTATGATAATTTGTTTAGAGGCTTCCACAAGTTGCATTTTTTGAAAACTTGTGAGATGTGGTAAGATTTTTTCGTGCAAATCAGTAGCCTGAAAAATTCTAAGGCTTTCGTCATCGAGATGAACAGCACGAGGCAGTGGATAAATAGCCGTTTGTTGTTCAAAAACAGCTACTTTCCAATGATATTTTCCCAATAGATTTGCCAACATTGCTCCAACAGGGCCATAGCCAACAATGATAATGTCATATTTTGCCAAAAAAAGAGGTGTCATAAGCTCTAAAAAATGCGACAACTCAACACAGAAACATCATCTGTATATGCTTGTTCACCTTTAAAACTTTTGATGCTTTGCAATAATTCTTCGTTAAAATCCGTCATATTTAAGTGAGCGTATTTTGTCACAAAATCTTGCAAACGTTCCATTTCAAAATATTCACCTTTTTCGCTTTCAAGGTCGGTCAAGCCATCTGTATAAGTCATCATGACTGTATTTTTTGGCAAAATGACGCTACCTTCATTCACGAAAGGCAACTTTTCGATAGCTCCCAAAATAGTTGTGCCGCTTTCTAAAAGTTGAATTTTATCATTAGCAAACATAATAGGTGGATTGTGGCCTGCATTGATGTAGGTTAAGTTTCTTGTTTTTAGATGATATTTTGCCAAAAAAAGTGTAATAAATTTGTCGCCATTCGTAATTTCCATCACTCGCTGATTGAGTTCTAAAACCAACTCTTTTAAATTGCTTGTTTGTCTGGATAAAGTTCGCAGAACAGCTTGCACATTCGCCATTAAAAGAGCGGCAGCAATACCTTTGCCCGAAACATCGGCCATACAAATGACAAATTCATTCTTGTTTATCGGAATATAATCATAATAATCGCCGCCAATGCTATGATGTGGCATGTAAAAGGCGTGCATTTCTATTTGCTCATTGTTGGGCAATACCGAAGGAATCAGCATATTTTGAACTTTACTAGCTACTTCCAATTCTTTTTTGAAGCCTTCTTGCTCAATCTGACGCTTAAAAAGTCTCTTGTTTTCAATAGCAACAATAATGATATTGCTAATCGTTTGAATAAATTTTCGCTTTTCTCCCAAAGCCGCTTCTTTTTCTTCTTTTGAAAGATGCGGCTGATATTCGATATCACCTATTAAAATAAAAGCTAATGGTTCTTCTTTATGATAAACAGGTATCAACAATTCAAAAGAAGAAAGGAATTTATCGTCTAAATCCTTTAAATAAGTTGTTTTATCATATATAAGTAGCTGTTTTTCAATATCTATTTGACTTATTGTTTTATTATTTACACCATAATAACAAACATAATTCCAAGTATCATTTTTATGCAATACTATAAGTTTGCTCACACGCATTTGAGCCCGCAAAATAAATTCGTAGATACGAAATAATACTTCGGCAGGAAAGTTATTGTTGATGGCAGTTGTGATTTCGAGCAAAGACTCAATTTGCAACTGTTTTAACAATAATTTTCGTTCTAGCTCTTTAGCTGATGACGACATAGTTTGCGATAAAATTGTATTGGTCATATAATGTTTAAATTTGTTAAAAAGGCAACTTACTTTTTAGGTTGTTCACAAATATAAGATTTTATCGAACAAATGTTCTACTTTTCGATTAGTTTTTGAAAAATACTATGGTAAAATTATTATATTGTATTAATTGTCTTTTCGTTAAAAATTTTAATATGAATTTTCCATCTATCAATGACTTGATAACAGATGCAAGTCAATCATTTTTGCGATTTCCAATCACAATTATTTCTTCTGTGCTAACAGCTATCATATTTATATATATGACAGAACATGATTTTTCGCCTGAAGATAATATCATGCTCTTCAATCTAGCTTTAATGGCAATGCTCAACATAGGCTTGAGTTTTGCATTATATCTGTTTGCTGAAAAAGAACAATTTTCGGTATCTAAAAAATATTTTTTACAAATAATTAGTATTTTACTATTAGTAATTTATTTTTTCTGTTTGCCAAGTCATGTTATTCAGGAAATACCTTTTAAGCCTTATGCTCAATACTTCTTATTTGCCTTGGCACTTCATTTCTTTATCGCTTTTTTGCCTTATCTAAAAACAAAAGATGTCAACGCATTTTGGAGCTATAATACTTTTTTATTTACACGCTTCACAACTGCTATTTTCTTTTCAGCCACCTTGTTTTTAGGTTTAGCTTTTGCTTATGTTGCTATTAGTGTTTTATTTGATGGCAAGATTGAAGCTCAATTTTATTTTCAGACCTTTTTGTTTATCTCTTTTGTCTTCAATACATGGTTTTTTGTAGCAGGTATTCCAGATGATTTGAGTGTTTTTGATGGTAAGATACAATATAATAAAGCCTTAAAGGTATTTTCGCAATTTATTCTTATTCCATTGATGCTCATTTATTTAAGCATTTTATATTTATATATTGTTAAAATTGCATTGGCTTGGACATGGCCTCGTGGCATGGTTTCGAGTCTTATTTTGGGAATTGCTGTTTTGGGCATTTTAGCTTTGTTATTTTTATATCCTTTGGCACAAAAAGACGAAAATAGCTGGGTAAAAACGATTTCAAAAGCTTATTATATCGTGCTTATTCCGCTCATTATCGTGCTTTGGCTCGCCATACAAGTGCGTGTAGGTAGTTATGGTGTTACTGAAAATCGCTATTTTTTGATTTTATTAGCTTCGTGGCTTACCTTTATTTCGCTATATTTCAACTTGAAAAAACAAGCGAATATCAAAATTATTCCTATTTCTATATTTCTTTTTATCACAGTAGCGGCTATTGGCCCCTTGAGTGCCTTCAATGTTTCGGGCCGTAGTCAAACAGCTAGGTTAATTAAGGTTTTGGAAGAAAATAACATGCTCGAAAACAATAAGTTTAGCAATAAAGCTGTAAAAATAGAACGAGAAACAGTTAATAACATAAAATCAATTGTTCGATATTTGGTAAATTTTAGCCATATTTATCGTATAGAGCCTTGGTATGATGGCGATTTTGACACTTTATTGAATAATGCAAGATATAATTATGAAATAAAAAATCAGCTCATTGCTTTAATAACAGAAGGAAAAGAAATTGAATTAACAGAAAAAGTTGATATACAATATTATAATTTCAGCATCGCAAAGACCAATGTAGTGTTTTTAGACAGCTATGACTATATTGTTAATTTTTATACGCTTCGCAAAAATATTGATTTTTCATACAAAATAGAAGATAAAAGGTATGAGATGCGTCTCAAAGATGATTTTAATTTGCATATTTTGAGCGAAAATGATACCCTTATCACATTTAATATTAAGGAAAAATTAGTTGCGGAAATCAAAAAACGGCCTGATAATCTACATCCACAACTCAAAAAGCTAGAGTTGGTGGCAGAAAACGAGAAAAGTAAAGCAAAACTTGTGTTGTATCATGTTTATGTTAAACAACAAGGCGATAAGTATCTGCTACAAAATATGGAAGGAAATTTGTTGCTTTCGTTTAAGGAGTAGAAAAACTAATCAAGAAAAGATTAAGATTTTATAGCCATCTTTTTTGCATATAAAGAACATAAAAATTCTTACTTTTTTGCTCAACCATTAAGACATTAAGTATTGTTAAGCTTAATGCCTTAATGGTTATTTTTATGTTTCTATAGAAAATAACAAATAAAGATTAAAGTTTTATAGTCGCTTTTTTTGTATATGCGGAGAATAAAGTGGATATTTACCGCAAAAAATGCGGAGAATGAAAGGTTTTATATATGCTCATGAAAATTGGCCAAATTTCTATTGGCAAACAGAACAGCTTGTAACTTTACTTGCAGATGTCAGAAATATGCAAGGAAAGCTAACAGGAAAAATGACGCATGTAGGCTTTGATTTGCGAAACAGAGCTTATCTGGAAACTTTGTCGCAAGACATTGTAAAGTCAAGTGAAATTGAGGGCGAATCGTTGCCGCTAAAACAAGTGCGTTCTTCCATAGCTGTCAGATTGGGAATAAATTTGGAAGAACAAAATCTAAATACAAGAAATGTCGATGGAGTGGTAGAAATGATGCTTGATGCGACACAAAATTGTGATGGCGAGCTGAACAAAGAACGACTTTTTGCATGGCAAGCAGCACTATTTCCTACTGGCAAAAGCGGAATGTATGAGGTGATAACAGGTAATTGGCGAGATGATTCGACAGGGCCAATGCAAGTTGTATCTGGAGCATTGGGCAAGCAAAAAGTGCATTTTCAAGCTCCTCAAGCTGAAATTGTAGCACAAGAAATGCAGTTTTTTTTGGAATGGTTTAATACAAAGCAAGGCCAAGACCCAATTTTGAAAGCAGCTATCGCACATTTATGGTTTCTGACTATTCACCCTTTTGAAGATGGAAATGGCAGAATAGCACGAGCGATAACCGATATGATTTTGACAAAAGCAGAAGATAAGTCGCAAAGATTTTATAGTATGTCGGCACAAATAGAACAGGAACGAAAGGCGTATTACTTAATTTTGGAACGAACCCAAAAAGGGAATTTAGATATTACAAAATGGCTTATTTGGTTTTTGGAGTGCCTAAAAAATGCTGTGCTTTTTGCCGAAACTATTGTTGAAAAGGTGCTGTTTAAGCATAAGTTTTGGGTTTTTCATAGCGAAAAGTCACTAAACAAAAGGCAAATTAAAATTATCAATTTGCTTTTAGACAATTTTAAAGGAAAATTGAAAACATCTAAATGGGCGAAAATCAATAGGTGTTCGCAAGATACCGCTTTGAGAGATATTCAAGATTTGATAAAAAAGAATATTCTGAAAAAAGAAACTGCTGGCGGCCGAAGTACAAATTATGAGTTGGTACAAGAATGGTAGATTTTACGTTTTTTTCGTAAACCATTAAGGTGGGCTGTCGAATTTAAGAATAACAAGAATATTGTTTTTCGCTCCAAAAAG
>JBMZCV010000049.1:0-31351 GCA_049613665.1 Chitinophagales bacterium
ATTTGGCACTTTTTGGAGCGAAAAACAATATTCTTGTTATGCTTAAATTCGACACACCACCTTCAAGGTTTGAAGAGAAGTTTATCTGTATTTTTTTAAACAGAAAAAAACATATCAAATCCCAATCCCCTTATCCAACCAAATCATACCACTCTGCTCAAAATCCATTTTCTCAAACAAAGCCTTTGAAGCCATATTGTCATTATCTCGGCAGGCAGCGATATAGACACATTCATTTTCCTTTGCCCATTTTAGCAGCCCATCGACCAAAATCGCCGCATATCCTTTTTTGCGAAAATCGGCTTTCACATAAATATCGTTGAACCAAATATATTTTCCACCAGAACCTATGCCATAACAGACATTGAAAAAACAACAACCGAAGAGTTCCGTTGCTGTTTTTCCGATGGCCAAAAAAGCGGCATTAGAGGAGGCCTGCAAAGCCAAATCAATAGCTTTTGCGATATGTTCCTCACTTTTCGGTCTGCCCAAAGCCTCGAAATGCTCATACATTAGCACTTGCAAAGCTTTTTTTGTCGCTTCCAAACAATTGTTTTTAATATAAAAAATATTCATAACTAAAAACTATTTGTGGCCTAAATGTTTGTGAATAAGACTAAAAAACTCGTTGTTCATATTGCCATTGTGAGCCACCATTTCGAAGCCGAAAATATAGTTGTTTTCGCCATTGAAATCACATACTTTTCCGCCAGCTTCTTGCACAATAAAACTACCTGCTGCTACGTCCCACGGCTGAAGGCTATGCTCAAAAAAGCCATCGTAGCGGCCGCAAGCCACATAGCACAAGTCGATAGCAGAAGCACCCAAACGTCTGATGCCACGAGAGTCACGCATGAGTTGTTTGAGTACGACAACATAAGGGTCAATGACTTCAAAATCGTAATATGGAAAGCCAGTCGATAGCAGAGCATCTTTGAGTTTGTCGGTTTTGCTCACGAAAATTTGTCTGCCGTTGAGGTATGCACCGCCACCTTGCCACGCATAAAAACACTCCTTTCTATTCACTTCGTTTACTACGCCCAAAACGACTTTTCCCTTGTGCGTTAGGGCAATACTTACGCCATAACTTGGTATGTTATACAAAAAATTGGTCGTGCCATCGAGCGGATCGACAATCCATTGATAGTCGTTTGTGCTTCTTGCTACGGTTTCCTCTTCTACGATAAAGCCAGCAGTTGGCAAAATCTCTTGCAAGCCAGCCACAATTCGCTTTTCGGCTTCTTTATCCACATAGCTTACTAAATTGTTATGATATTTCGTAATGATGTCGTCGGCTTGCACTTTGTCGGCTTCTTCGCCTATAAATTGGCTGACGGTTTTTGCTAAATCGCAGACTTTCTGACAAACGAGTTCTAAATTCATATTTGTAAATTGATTTTTTTTTTAGTGAAACATCAAAATAAAATGCTCACTTGTGAAAATTAATATGCCGATTTTTTCAATGCGTTAATACAAGTTAGCATGTATCTCTAACTAAAAGATATTCATTTTGTTAAACTCAGAATAACTGACAGGTTAATGTATATATTAAATCGTGTTTGACAACTAACGTTCAAAGTTAAGTAGAATGAGCATGAAAAGATAGTTTTTGTCGATTTTTAGCATAAAAAAACATTCTCTTTAAATGTTATGAATTTTTTTGCACAAAAAAAGCAATAATTAGCTGATTTATTTGTTTTAATGTTAAAAAAAGGTTAAGTTTGTATTAACTAAAGGTATTTAAATTAAAAATTTAAGATTATAAAAACATAAAATAAAAATTAACGATGAAAGCAATATTATATCAAGAAGAACAATTTTATCCAAAACATTACTTAGCTGGCTTTGCATTATTCATTGGTTTAGCCATTTATTTTTTCATAAAACAATATATTTTCAATACGCTAAATGCTAGCGAAATGCCAATGATAGCAGTTGTTGCAAGCATTTTTATATTGATAGTAGGTTTTGTTTATTTGCTAAAAACTCACTTTTCAGTAAAAATAACAAACAAAAATTTAAAAATTAAATATGGAGCTTTACACGACCAAAAAGTCAAAATAAAACTGACAGATATTGAAGAATATGATATTGTGCATATCTCATTTTTGGCACAATTAAGTGGAGGTAATGTACAGTTTAATACGAGAAGTCACGCTTTTGGCATTTTAAATAACAAAGTATTGAGCTTGAAATTGAAAAATGGTGAAAGATGGATAGTAGGCGTAAAAAATGCAGATAAATTGAGGCAAACTTTGAATAGTCTCAGTTTGTAGTTATTTGTTGTTTTGCTAACTATTTAAACAAAAAAAACGCTATATCAAAAATTAAATATTTTTTGATATAGCGTTTTTTTTGTGTGACCAAAAGCATGAATAGTTTTTACAAACGTAAATCTACGGTTTCAAACAATTTGAGAAATACAAGTTGTTGTGTGAATATTCTTCTTTCAGACTCTGCGAGATTTGAGACAGAGTGTGTTATCATTAGGTGTAAGTTTGTCATTTTTAAAAGGTAATATGTGAAATAAAATTTTTGTAATAAGAGTCAGCCACTACTTAATAAAAGGCAAATTTATTGCTAAGACATTGTCAATTTTCTGAAATTAATTTTGGCTTTGCGATAACTTAGTTTTTTTAATTTCAAGAAATGTTTTATCAGTTATTTTGCTTTGCAACCATGAAGTAATATCAAAGTAAATATTTTCTTCAACAAAAGGCTGAATAGCTGTAAATAAAGCGATATACTCTTCAAACATTTTGTGGGTATCAAATCCTGAATTATAGTGGTACAACACATCTTCCATCAAGTTGATAAACAATATCTCATAGCGTGAGTTGATTCGGTGTGCTTTCAAATATTGTTTTGTTTTTTGAGTATGTTTTTCAAGATTTTTCAAATCCTTTTGCTCCACAAAAATCAATAATTTTAGCATGAGACTCATTATATAAGCATCATTGTCGGTCTGCAATTTTGATAAATTAGCTATTTGTTTAAGAAAAATAATAGATTTGTCAAAATTGTTATTGATGAATAATACTTCAGCTACTTCATAAACGATGCCAATTTTATACATGGTTTTGATAGGAGCATCTTTTTTGTCTATAAATTGCTTGATAATAGGCAAGAGTTGCAAGGCTTTTTCAATTTCTAAACGCTCTTTATAGACTTGAATTTCGATAAAATAGGCTCTTATAAAAAGGTCGGTTTCAAGGTTGTTTTCTGCCACAAATGCATAAATACGATGCAATTGTTTGAGCATGTCGCTTACAAGCAAAGCATCTTGATAGTGTTTTAGGAAGAGTGAAATATTGGCATAGTTGTTAATAGTGGCGAGATAAGCTTCCCATTTTCGTTCTATATCGGCAGCGGCTCGCTCATTATACAACTCCACCAACGATTGATAATGATAATGTGCCTTTGGATAGTCTTCTAAGTTTCGATGAATAGTCGCACAAATGGTATGATGTAGCAAACGAGCATTGATGGATTTTGCACTTTCTGCTTGCTGCAATAGCCTATCTTGCAAAAAATATTTTAGGCGTTTGGCTCGGTCGCCTCTTACCACTACATTTCCATCAAGTTCTTGTACCTTGAGATGTAGCTCTCTGTATTGCCACAAATTTGATAGCTTTTGACACACGCTTATTGTCGTTCTAAAGGTTTGTTCTATATCTTTTTGATAGCCAGTATTGTAATAAGTGAGCGTGCGTTCCCAAATTAATATTTCGTGAATAGCCTCAAATAGCTCATTTTCAATGGCTAATGTATGAGTTTCTGCCAACAATTGATAGCAAAGCGAAAATTGTTTTAACTCATATAAAGTTTGTATGCTTTTCAAATTTTCATGCACCTCATCAACTACGCTATGTCGCTTTTTATTCAAAAATGTTAATAATTGTTGATATAAGATTTGATACACTTTTGCTAAATCTATCAGATTAGGCTCACTCAATGTAGTTTTTAAATTCGCTTCTTCAATGTCTTCATTTTTGTGCTGTACGAAATGTTGAAATAGTTGTTTTAAAGGAGATTTGGCGACATTCAAAAATTCAAGTTGTTGTTTTGTTGGAATATGTTTGATAAAAGATTGAAGCTCTAATAGTGTAATTCTCATTTAATTTCGTATTGTTTAATGCTTATAGAACATAGTTTGTGCCAATTTTTTTTGTCTTTTTTTTGTTTTAAATAAATGAAAGCGACTAAAAGTTTATATCGTTAATTGATGGTGCAAAATCAAGTATGTATCTCATTTTTTAGGGCAAAAAAGGCTTTTTTATAAATGAAAAAATAAAAACAATAGACTAATATTCCTCTTTTTTTTAAATGATTTTTTTTTAAATAAATAAAAAGCATTTTTAGGTAGTGATTTTTTTAAATAAAAAAGATATAATTGTCATTAATGTTATACAATATGTCTAATTTCTGCTACTGTTTAAATTTTTTAGCTTCTCTGACAATTTTGAAAATAAATGAAAACAATTAGTTAATACAAACTATCGTTTTATACAATTATTTAGCAATAGATTTTCGAAACCCCAAAAAACTCATTTACATCATTTTTTAGTTGTCGTAGGAAATACTTCGCACTTTATATAACAAATGTTGATAATTTTCTATGTAAAATATAGGCAAATAGGCAAAAAAAGGTCTTTCACGCTTAAAAAAAAACGTGAAAGACCTAGATTAGATTGAATAGTTAATTGATTAGTCAGACAAATATATTCTGCATATTGCAAAATCTATTTTTGATGTTTGACTAAAATAAGCTTTCGTTTAATCGCCAAAAACCTTTTCGAGAATATCGGTAACACGAGCAATAGGGTCGGTTCTGATTTGTTTTTCTTCCTCGCCTACAAGGTGAAATAAGCCTACCAATGCTCTATCGGTAGTATGTTGTGCCAAGTTGGTTTCGACTGGCTGCAAACCTTGTGGAAAAATCTGGTCGGCAAGTCCAAAATTATCCAATACATCTAAGGTATTGACTGCAGCATTATATTTCGAAGTTATTTGTTGCCATGTTTGCTGTGCGTTGATATTCTCCAAAGCATCTTGAATATCGGGCTGAAAAGCACCACTCAAAGATGTCGTTGTCGCATTTTCGAGATAATCCGTAGCTGAACGATTGCCGCCATTCAAAATCGAAAAACCGTCTTCAATAGTAATATCCGTAATAGCATTTACAAAAATAGGAGCAGCTTTGTCGGCTGCATTTTCAGCCGCACCATTCATCTGTGTTACCAAATTGTTAGTTAGATTTGTAACGGCTGGCAAAGCTACATCATCAAGCAAAGTACCTAGTGCAATTTGGGCCGCAAAAGGCAAATTGTTGATTTCATCATCAAGGCTATTCGCAAAATTGAGAAGATTGTTGGCTTCATCTGGCAATACAATTTTGATGAGCTGATTGTTTAAGTAACCACCTGCAAGATTGGCTTGCGAAACAGCCGTGTCAGTACCTACTGTGAGGGCGGTTTTTAGCCCTTCTATAACTTCTGCTTCAGTTAGCTCAGTATCTAAAATATTGTTTAGGTCTTCGCACGAAGTGATGCTGAACAATAGGGTAGTAGCGATAAATGTGACGCTCAAAAAATGATTGATTTGACTATAACAAATTTTTGTTATGTTCATATTTATTATATTTTTTGTAAGAACCTGTTTACATTTTTCTTTTTGATATTTTTGGTAAGTCCTTATTTCAATTTTGATGCTTGCACCAAAAGATAAAGTTTACACTAAGTAATGTCAAAAAAATAAGTTCCCGATTTGAGGCAGAGATTTTTTGAGCTACAAGGCGAAAAACACAGTCATAGCCATAGCTACGGCGAGGCTTTTCAACGAAGTAGGTCAGAAAATGTCAATCGCAAATAAAGAAGTTATTTTTTGAACGTTACTAAGCCAAAGAAGTAAAATTTAGACAGATTCTAAAGTAAATGATTGATGTAGAAACGCAAAAATGAGCAAAATATTTTTAATATAGACAATGACTTAGGTAAAAAAAAGTTTTTTTTTCGAGAAAAAAACATTAGATTGTGAAATGTGTATGACATAGAAACTCTTGCTCAACTAAATAAGAAAAATAAATGGCTCATTGGTGGAATCTAATATCTTAATTTTTAATATGTTGGCAACACAAATAAGCTGTATTAATTTAGTGCTTGACACTCAATTATATTTTCCTCCCTCAATTTTGCAACCAAAAAAACTGCTGTGATGATAAAACACTTACTTCTTTTCTTTTCTATGCTTTTGGCTACTACTCATGTTACATTTGGGCAATGTGAAAGCTTGTTTAACAAATCATGTCCATACAATGTTAGTGATACGACATTTCAGCAGGTTATAGAAGCTGATGCTTATTGTTGTTATGCTTTTTGGGACACAACCTGTCAATCTAGCTATGATTCTTTGCAACTAAATCGACATCAAAAAAGGTCTGCTACTGTTAAAAACGATACTTTGTGCGAAAGGTCACTTTGGCAAAAGAGTTCAGACGCTTTGTGTCAGTTTTTTTTAGTGCAAGTGTTTTGGCTTTGATGTGCTTTTTAGAAACTAAAGAAACTGTTTAAATAGCTACTAATAATATAACTATATTCTAAAATAAGAATAGCTGAAACTAAATAGTCAATATATTTATTAATGTTATTTTATATAAAATAATGTCTTTGTCTTTATTGTGTAAATTTTTTGTGTAACAAACTCTATTAGAATTGTTTTGCTAAGATGAAAGCGTACCTTTACAAGCTTTTTAAATAACAAAACTAATTTAATATGAAAAAACTGCTATGTATAGCAATAATTGCTATATGCTTCGCCCTGTGTGCTAGTTTGCAAGCACAAACCACCCAAAACATTACAGTAATGACCTATAATATATTGCGATTTCCTAATGCAAATAACAACAATGTAAATGGAAATGATGCCGCTCGCATTGTTTATTTTCGTGAAATTGTGGAGGCGGCAGCAGCAGATATTATTGTTATACAAGAAATGACTGCTGATGCAGGTGCGACTATGCTTGTCAATGAACTAAACACAAACGGAACAACAGGCAAAACTTATGCTCGTGCCAGCACTTATACAGGTTATGGCGGTTTTTCCCCTTTGGGAAATATGTTGATTTACAATACCGATTTATTTAATCTTGTTAGCCAAGCCGAATTGCCTCGCACCAATACTGCTTCGCACAATGGAGAAACAGTTATTTCGCCACGAGCAAATAGCTATTATGAAATAGAAGCTTATAATGCTGATTGTTCTGCCACTATTCCGCTTCATATTTTTAGTGCTCATCTGAAAGCAGGTAGCAGTGGTGCTACAGCAACTGAAATTGCAGATAGAGACCGCCGAAATTTAGGTGCTTTAGATTTAATGGATTTTATAAACAATTTGCCAACGAATAGCAATATTATTGCTGGTGGCGACTTCAATTTTTATGGTGCTACTGTTGAGCCAGCATATCTCAATATTTTAGAAAATACAAATAGCAATCCTTTATTCGATGTCTTGAATGGCTGGACACGAAATAATGCGGCAAATGCTTCCAAATATACACAATCTTCAAGAAGCGGCGGAAATAGTTTGTATGGAAATAGCGGTGCTGGCGGCGGCCTCGACGACCGTTTCGATTTTTTGTTTATGAGCGATGATGTGCAGAACAACACAAATAATGTGAGCTATATCGCCAATAGTTACGAAACTTTTGGTAGTGCAAATATCTGGAATGGAGATGTTACAGATGGAAATTCGCCCATAAAAACGCAATTGCAAGCTATGTCAGACCATTTACCTGTTGTTATGGAATTAGAATTGACTTTTCCAGAAGCTTCTTGCAACACAACTGTTACAACTTGTAATGCAAATTGTGGAAATTTTTAGCGACTTTAAAAATTTAGACATACTATTTTTCTGAAAAATGATATATTATAAAGTAAGTTTGTTCAGCTTTTCGAGCTATTAGAAATATGTCATTTTTTTGTTGTTGTAATAGTATGTCTAAATAACTTAATTTTCCTCACTCAAAATCAAAAAGCTTTTACGCAAAGGTTCTAAATATTCGATTAAATGAGCGGCAAAACCATCGCCATATTTCAGATAAAAAGGTATAAAATTATCGTGCCTTTCTTGCAAACTTTCATTCGGAAACAAACGACTTTTTATATTTCGAATTTGCTGTGTTGCAGTTTCAAACTTTCGTTTTTCGGCACGCAACAATTTTGTTTCCAAACGTTCTATGCTTTTGTTTAGCTTCGTCATTTCGCCCACAACCGAAGAACGCAAACCACCATCTATTTGCAACGCCTTTTCTAAAATCTCTTCAAAAGTGTCTTTTAGCTGTTTTTTTTGAGCAAACAAATCTAGCTTAAAATCGCTATTTGCTTGCACATATTCTACCACTAATTTTTCGGTATTGCGAAACAAATCTTTTTTTGTTAAACCAATTTGCTTCATCTTTTTAGTCGCATTTTTATCTATCCAAAGCACCGAATTTCGCAAAATCAACATTGGAAAAGGCACTTCAAAAGCTTCAAACATCGCTTTCAGTTGTAGCCAATAAGCTGTTTCGCCGCCGCCGCCAATGTACGCCAAACAAGGCAAAACAAACTGCTGATAAAGCGGCCGCAAAATTACATTTGGACTAAAACGCTCTGGATATTTTTCTAGCTCTGCTAAAATTTCGGCTTGCGAAAATTTTAAATCTGTATTTAAAATTCGATAAGTATCTTCTCCATCAAACTCAATTCTTTCTCTTAAAGTATCAGTTAAATAAAAATAATTTATATTTCTAATGTATGCTTGTTGATGATAGTCAGCTTTTTCCAATGCTTTATTTGTTTGGTTTACTGCCTCAAAAGCCGTTTGTTGCAATAATTCTTCTTTTATTTTCTCTGAAAAAACACTTTTTAAAATTTTGCTATCTTGGTCTAAAATGACTAAACCATATTTTCCAAACAATTCGTTTACTAAATATTGAGTTGCTTTGCCCAAATTTTCTTGCTTCAAATAAGCCGCTTCTAATAAATCATATAGTTTTTTTGCATTTTCGCTATCGCCCAACAAAGGCTTTAATTCTTCAAAAAGGGATTGCAAAGTAGCTGTATTTATTCGGCCTGTTGCACCTTTTTGTTGTTGCTGCCAAGTAAGCGTTTTGCGAAACAAATGAACGTGATTGATTTCTTCAAAATCGTGGTCTTCGCTGCCCATCCAATAAATCGGCACAAAATTATACGCTGGATAAAAAGCTTTGAGTTGCTTGCACAAATTGATACAACTAACAATTTTATAAAAAAAGTAAAGATGACCTGTAAACAAATTTGTTTGATGGCCTGTAACTATAACAAACGTTTTTTCATCTGCTAAAAGCTGTATATTTTGCTCAACCAAAGGGTTTTTAGCTAAATGAGCATATTGTTTTTGCAAAACATCTGCCAAAACAGCTCGATTACAAATATTGTTTTTTTGCTTTGCTGCAATAATTTTCGCAAAACTTTCAATTTCTACATCATATTGATAAAACGGTTTCAAATTTTCGTTTTCGCTCAAATAATCTAGCATCATTTTTGAGAAAAACCCTGTTTCTTTATGAGAAAGGTAGCTACTTGTCATTTTTTTTTGTTGCGTGAAAAAACAATAAACGTTTAGGAGGAGGAAAACGTTTTGTAAAATCATTAAAAACGAATTAGATTATAAAGTAGTAAGGTTTCGAAATATTTATAACCGTTTTATTGTCTTGAATCTTAAAAAAGCCATAAATATTTAATACTTTCGCAAAAAAACAATTATTTACTTAGAAATATAAACAAAAAATGTCCACATATAAAAAAGTAAAAGCCAAGCGAGTAACTACGCACACTTTGCAAGCGATGAAAGATGTAGGTGAGAAAATATCTATGCTAACTGCTTATGACTATTCGATGGCACGCATAGTTGATGCAGCAGGTACTGATGTGATTCTTGTAGGCGATTCGGCTTCCAATGTGATGGCTGGCCACGAAACAACCTTGCCTATCACGCTAGACCAAATGATTTATCATGCAGCTTCGGTAGTAAAAGCCGTAAAACGCTCTTTGGTGGTAGTAGATTTGCCTTTCGGCTCGTATCAAGGCAATTCGAAAAAGGCATTAGCTTCTGCTATTCGTATTATGAAAGAATCTGGTGGTCATGCTATTAAGTTAGAAGGCGGCCAAGAAGTGAAAGATTCTATTCAGCGTATTTTGTCGGCTGGCGTTCCTGTGATGGGACATTTGGGATTGACACCTCAATCCATTTACAAATTTGGAACTTATACGGTGCGTGCGACTATGGAGGCAGAAGCAGAAAGGCTGAAAAAAGATGCCAAAATGTTGGAAAAAATAGGCTGTTTTGCGATTGTTTTGGAGAAAATACCTGCTGAATTGGCGAGAGAAGTAGCGGAATCTGTCAAAGTGCCAATTATTGGAATAGGAGCGGGGCAAAATGTCGATGGGCAAGTATTGGTTCTGCACGATATGTTAGGCATTACAAAAGATTTCAAACCTCGTTTTTTGCGTAGCTATCTCAATTTGTTTGATGATATTAAGGGAGCAGTCCAAAATTATATTACTGATGTGAAGTCTAAAGATTTTCCAAACGAGAAAGAGCAATATTAGTTTTTTCTTTTCTTGATGGCTATGGTGTCAAATACTATTTAATAATAGAACTGTGCTAACACCTTGCAAAACTAAGGTGTTAGCTTTCTACGATTTGTAGCATAAATCCGTCTGATTATTTATTTTTGTCTAACTCTTTATTTTATTATGAAAAAAACATTAATCATATTTTACTTATTTTTACCATGTATTTTATTTGCTCAAAAAAGACAAATTGCCGATTTGAGCAAAAAAGTGGCTACGCTAGATACTGCTAGAGCTATTATAGATGAGCAAACAAAGCTTGAATTTTTGACGATTAGAGATAGAAATAAAAAGAAAATAGAAACAGGCTACTTGCAAAATGGCATAAAAACAGGACTTTGGACAACTTTTCAGCCTAAAGATAGCCTTCTGAAAACGGTGACACATTATGAAAATGACAAAAAAGAAGGGCTTTATCTAGAATTTGGAAAGCGTGCTGACCTTGTGCAAGAAAATGCTTATGTTGCAGATAAAAAAAATGGCGTTTTGCGAAAGTTTGCAAATGGCCGACTTGTTTTAATAGAAAGCTACAAAATGGATATTTTAGATGGCAAGTATCAAAAATTTTATAAGAATGGCAAAAAAGAAGAGGAGAGTTTTTATAGAAATGGAGAAAAACATGGTACATCAACATGGTATTATGACAATGAACAAGTGCTAACAACATACAGTTATGATATGGGCAAAATAGTTGGTAGTGTTAAGTCATATTACAAAACAGGTGAAGTGAAAAGCGAAATGGCTTATAGAAACAACGAATTAGATGGTATGTATCAGCTTTTTTATGAAAATGAGCAAGTTAAAGTAGCAGGAACATATTTGCAAGGGCAAAAACATGGAGAATGGACAGAATATGATAAAGCAGGAAAAAAAACAAAAATAACTAAATACAATAAAGGAGAAGTGACAAAAGAAAAGTCATATGGTAAGAAAAAGTAGCTAGTGAAATACGAAATTAAAGACAAAAGTTGAAATGAGTTTGTTTTTTTTGCTAATTTTTTCTACTTTTAAGTCATTAAAATAATATTATTTAATAATAGGACAGTTCTATGCTCATGCTTTAAATTTCATTATATTAGCTTCCACAACTCGCAGCATAAATTTTTTCGTCTATTAAGTAGTCGTTCAGAAGCTTTTGGGTATTTCAGAACAAAATAATACCTTGATTATCAATGCGTTAGCCACTAAACGAATGCTTTATTAAATAGTACATTGGTACTTGAAACACAAATTTTTTTCAAAAATATAATAATAAAATGAAAAAATTGACACAACAACCTTACTTACTCATTTGCTTTCTATTTATTGCTTCCATTTTTACAGCTTGTGAAAAAGATAACGATAACGATAATGATGTTTGCGAAAATGGCTTGAGCGGTGCTAACTGTGACATCATAGAATTTACTGCTTCCGATGATATTCAAGAATTATTGCAAACCGCATTAATCACGATAGAAGACGGCCAAACTATTTATTTGAAGGCTGGAAACTATGTTTTTACTTCTACTTTATCTATTGAAGGCAAAAAAGATGTAACGATAAAAGGTGATGGCCAAGACCAAACCATTTTATCATTTGCAGGCCAAACTGCTGGTGCAGAAGCTTTGAAAGCCAACAATATGGAGCAGTTTTTAATGCACGATTTCAAAATTGAAGATTCTGCTGGCGACGCTATTAAAATCAAAGATTCAGAAGGCGTAAGTTTTATCAATATTTCTACTGTTTGGGCAGGCGAAGCCAACGAAGAAAATGGAGCTTATGGTTTATATCCTGTTAGTTCTAGTCATGTTTTAATCGACAACTGTTATGTGCGTGGTGCTTCTGACGCAGGTATTTATGTTGGACAAACAGAACATGTTATTGTACGAAACTCAACAGTAGAAGAAAATGTAGCAGGTATTGAGATTGAAAATTGCAATTATGCAGATGTATATAACAATACTGCTACAAGAAATACTGGCGGTGTTTTGATTTTTGATATGCCGAACTTGCCTCTAAAAAACGGTGTTCAATGCCGTGTATTTGATAACAATATCTATCAAAATGATTATCGCAATTTTGCTCCCGAAGGAAATATTGTAGGTAGTGTGCCATCTGGTACAGGAATTATGATTATGACTTCAAAAGAAGTAGAGATTTTCAACAATGAAATTACGAATAATAATGTGATGGGCGTTGGTATTGTGAGCTATTTGGTACTCGAATTTTTTGACGACAACCTTTCTTACGATGATGTGGAGTATGTGCCTTATGTAAATGAGATTAATATTCACAACAATACTTTTTCTCGCACAACAACATATCCAGAGTTTCAAAACCAAATTGGAACAATGCTTCAAAACTTGTATGCTCAAGGCGATATGCCAGATATTATTTATGATGGTATTTTTAATCCAGACTTAGCAGATGTTGAAAATAAGGGCATTTGTATTGCAGGAAATGGCGATGCTACTTTTGCGAATGTTGATGCCGAAAACTTTTTTCAAGACCAAAACTACGATATGTTGCCATATAGCTGCTCACCAGATGGTTTGCCTGTTGTTACGGTAAATGCCCCAACTATTGAATAATTTGAGTTGGAAGACAATTTAAGTTTTATATTTTCTAGCTTGAAAATATTTAATTTAGCAATGGCAAAAAAAGGACGTATTCACAACAATAATGTGAATACGTCCTTTTTTTGTAACTGTTTTAAGTATTTATTTGTTTATATTTATTTTAAATGTCAAGTGAAAAGAGGCTGATTCATCGTAAGTAAGGTGTCGTAATATTGAGAATATTAGTTTAATTGTGTTATTTGATACGAAAGCATATCAATCGTTGTTGGTCGCATTTTTAGAACCGAAACCTCTTGTTTACCTACCTCAATATCTTGCACATCAATAAAAGGTTGTCCATTTTTATAGCCTAAAGCTATCAAGTAAACATCTTCTTTATTTGGCAAATTTTTAAACATATAACTAATTTGTTGGGTTTCTATATCTTCTTTTTTCAAAGCAGGAATAAGTGTCATTCTATCTTTGAAAAGCAAATATACTGCTGTCGATATTTCTTTTTCATTTTCTAGCTGTACTTCTAGCTTTCGTTTCTGATAATTTTTGTGCCTATTTGCATCTATATTTATCCAACCTGTTTTATTTATAACAAAAGTATTTTTTGAAAATAAATCACCACCATTTTTTTTCTGTACAAGCACTTTATTTTTCTCTTGTCTATCTTTTATGATTGCCGCTCCATATTGATACAGGTTAATAAAATAATTGGCTTTTTGAGAACCCATACCTTTTTGGCGAAGCTTTTGAAAAGCATTTTCATCGGTAAGGTCAATATTATAAGGACGGCTATGAAGTACCGTAGTTAATTTTTCTTCATAAAAACGACGAAATTGCTCACTAAGAGCTTTAATTTCTTCTACATAATCGCCATCTTGATAAGGATATACCTTCAATAAGCTTGTAAAATAGGACTGCAATAAATAGTCTATTTCAAATAGGTTTTTATGCAAATTCTTAAAAAAATAATCTAAAATGGGTTCAATTCTATTGCCATGTATATGTTTATTTTTTTGTATAAATAATAAACGTTCTTCAAACTCTCTTGTCGCAATCAATGTATTTTCGTAGTTTTCCGAATGTAATTTTTTATACAGCTCATCACTCAAGTCAGCTTTATCGAAATGCAAGCTATGCAGTGGAAAGCTGATAAGGCGAGAGTTAGGTCGGTTGGCAGCTTTCCAATTTATTTGCCCTTGTTCATCATTTTCGCCATAATAAATCCAAGCATCAGCCACCCGTTTTTTGCTAGGCATTTCCACATAAATACTTTTGTAAGGTGCAATTGTTAGCGTTTCTCCATGAATATTTTTGGCATTTAAATAAATACCGCCTTCTGAAGTTAGAATATCATATTGCGAAACTGTCGAAAAGTTTGATAATAACATTTCAGATTTCCCAAACAATTCTTTAACCTCTATTTCAATATAACCTGTCGCAACCTTGTTGTTCTCATCGACAAAACAAGCTTCTGGAATCGCCAAAACAGCACCTTTTTTTGCCTTCAAAACGGCTGCTTTATTGCTATATAATTCAAAAAATTGACTTTCAACACTTGTTTTTTCAAATAAAGGTGTGAGTATATGTCCTGCCTGTTTTTTCGTTTTTTTTATGCTTTTATGCTTTTCAGACTTTTGTTCGATAGGCTGAACTAGCGTACTCGGATTGGCATAATTCGCTATATGTTGATTTGTTTCCCTATTGTTTTCTACACTCTTTTGGGGTGTTTTAATATTTTCACTAACATCGTTTTTCTTTGCTTTAGTTTTGTTACCTAAAGATTTTTTTTCTCCTTGATTGTCATTTATCGTTGCCAATTCATCTTTGTGTTCCAGGTTTTCTTTTAAATAATTTTCAATTGTATCTACATTCTCATTTTGATAAACAAAGGGAGAGTCAGATTCAAATGCCCAAAAATATATAACAGAAAACACAACCACAAGAAATATAAAAAAAGCTGACCGCATAATATCTATTTTAGCCAAATCTATGAAATAAAAATTGTCGTAACTATTCAACAATAGGCTTATTAGCCAAAAATGTTAATGCCGAACCATTACGTTCTTTTATAAATATACAACTTTGTTTTGAAAAAGAAAGCTTAAATCATATAATTTTATCTATCAATTTAAGTGCCAAGCATTATTCAATAATAGTAATCATTTCTGCTTTGACGTTTTTATGATAATTAACAAGCTTTAAGAAGTTGTGTTTTTTTTATATTGCTTTATATTTGATGTATAAATGATGTTGTTAGAAAATTAAAAAGGTTGGCTTTAAAAAAAAATAATCTTTGGTTGTAAAAAAAAATATTAAGAAGAAAATTGCCTAAATACTTAAAGAAAAAGTTTAGGTTTTACAATTATAATAATAAATTTAAATGCTATTATTCAAATAATGCTCAATTAATTCATCTAAAGGCTGTTTTAAAATTTTTCCAGCTTGTATATTGTTTTCTTGCAAAACTTCTACTAAAATATCTTGAAAATGATAAGCAATTGAGCCAATAAAATGAACAGGAAGTAATTTGCTATTTTGAAGATAAAACTTTATATGAATGTCTAAAAAATGTGTAAAACTATTGATTATCAACTTTTTAATATAATTATTCTCTTTGTTTTCGTCTAAAAAATGTGTAAAGTGAGCTAAATATTTTTTAGGATTTGTGCCATTATAAACTTCATTTAATACATTTTCTTTATGTAAATTATATTTTTTTTCAAAAAGCATTTGCAAGTTTGCTGGCAATTTTTTGTATAAAAAACTTGCTAAAAGTTGTTTTCCTAAATAGCTACCGCTTCCTTCATCACCCAAAATATAGCCTAAAGCTGGCGTATGTTGCGTTATGTTTTTTCCATCAAAAAAGCAAGCATTAGAGCCAGTACCTAAGATGCAAACAATGCCTTTTTGCCTACCGCAAGTTGCTAAAACGGCTGCCCACAAATCGGACTTTACATATATTTTTGCTTGAAAAAAGAACTTTTGTAAAATATTTTTCATTTGCTCACAACGCTCTAAGCTAGAACAACCTGCTCCGAAATAGTGAATATTTGTTATGTGATTGGCATATAAAATTAATTGATTATTTTGTTTTATTGCTTCTAAAATTTCGGTTTCGCTATGGTGAAAAGGGTTAAAGCCTATTGTTTCGCATTTTGTAACAATAGTTTTTTTGTTTATATCTAGCAAAGCCCAAGCTGTTTTACTTGAGCCACTATCGGCAAGTAGCAACATATTTTAGTATTGAAAAAAAATATAAATATTTAGTAAATAATGCTTGATTTACTGCTAAACCATTGAGAAGCAAGCTAACATCTTGCTTCTCAAAAGTCCACATCTAAACAGTTAAGTGCCAAGTACTATTTGATGAACAGCAGATTTTTTTGATAATGTACTAAAAATCAATGGTTCTGACATTTTTTATAACAATTATCAGCTTGATAAAAAGCCTCCTTTTGGTAAGGGAAACATATTATTTTTTAGTTCAAAAGGCCATTAAATTTGCAAATATTAGCCGCCTTAGCCTAAAAAAATAGTATGTTTAAACCTTTGATAAAAAAATATATTAATATCCGAACTATTTAAAAAATAAAAGTGTTAAAAATAATAAAATCTTATTTTTTGTCTATATACTTATTATAAATTTAACAAATGTCCCATTAAATCTTGTTTGACAGTAAGATAGCCTAGATTTTCTTTTTTGGGTGGAACTATAACAGGTATGCGGCTCAAAATTTGAATGTCAGATTTATCGAAAGCGTGCAATTTTTCTGGATTATTCGTCATCAGATGCAGCCTTTTTATCTCTAAGTCTTTCAAAATTTGAATGGCGATATCATAACTTCTTGCATCAGCTTCAAATCCCAAATGCAGATTGGCATCAAAGGTATTCAAGCCTTTATCTTGCAAATTATAAGCCTTCATTTTATTAATTAGACCAATTCCACGCCCTTCTTGTCGTAAATAAATCAAAACGCCACCTTTTTCATTGATGGTTTCCAAAGATTTTGCCAATTGTTCGCCACAATCGCAGCGTAAAGAACCCAATAAATCTCCTGTTAAGCATTCGGAATGTAGGCGAACAATTGGCGTAAGTTGGTTGTCAAAGTTTTGGCTCACCAAAGCTAAATGAGGCATTTCGGCATTAGCATTTGCATAAGCAAGCATTCTAAAATTCCCCCATTTTGTAGGCAAAAAAGTTTCTACTAATCTATTCATTTAGTTGTTATTGTGTATGAATGAACTAATGTTTTTCGTTTTTACAAACACTTTTTATAGCTAATAAGTTTAATTTTCTTTTTTGATGGCTTTATCAAACATTTCAAAAAGTTTTCCTTCAGCAATCATACATCCATTTTCTAACATTTGAAACAACTCTAGCTCTCTAGTTGTAGCATATTTTTTTTTGCCTCTATATATATGCACGCCCGTATTTTCTCTGTTTTGAAATCGTTTGAGAATAAGCAAAAACGAATCATGGTTTGTAAAATCAATGTTTTGAGTATCCATAGCTTCCAAAACTATCATGCTAATTTGTTGAGGTTCGCACTTAAAAAGTCTCAATTTGGTGGGTGTAAAAAGCTCCATATATTTGATTTTTTTCAGAACTCTATCAAATACTTTATCGCTAAAACTTTCGATAAATGTTAGGGCTTTTTGTGGATTGTTTTTTTCCAAGTCTTGCCAATCTTCGGCTGTGATAGTGTACATTGCCAAATAATGCACAAATTCTTTTTCTAAACCAGCTAATTCTTCATAAGATAAACAACGATATTTCATTTTTTGTTATAAACTTTTTAGGATTAAAAATATTTTTGATTTTGCTTAAAAAATACATCTCAATTTTATGTTAATGCCTTTTCAGGTGGCACAATCACTCGTAGAGCTTGCGGTAAAATTTGCACTTTGATATGGTTGTTTTTTTGAATGCTATCGCCATCAAGCTGTGCATAATATGGCTCTGGAGTGCTTATTGTGGCAGTTTTTGTTTTAAAAACCGTTAAATTTTTGAGCCAGTGCTGTTTGTTAAATATACACATCAAAAAGAAAAAAGGAATCTGCCAACGTGCAAAATTATTTACAATACACAATTCAAAAAAGCCATCATCTAGTTTGGCATCTGGTGCATATCCTATATTATAGCCATATTGGCCAGAGTTGGTAAAATTTAGCGTAAATACTTCTTTTTCAAGAGTTTGCGTATCTGTTTTTATTTTAACTTTAAATGGTTTGTAGTTAAATACTTGCTGAATATATATACGCATATATTCTTTTAAACCTCTTGTTTTTGTTTTTTCAAAATGCTCAATTACTTGCCCTTCAAAACCAACTCCTGCATTGCTAAAAACAAAATCATTATTCATTTTTAGCACATCAATCTGTTTTGTGATACCTTGATTAATTGTTTGCATGGCTTTTTTTTGCACTTTCGACAAACCCATTTTGAGAGCCAAACCATTGCCCGAACCCAAAGGAATAATGCCTAATGTTACGTTTTTATGCACCAATTGACTAGCGATTTCATTAACAGAACCATCGCCACCGACAGCCACAATAACATCATAGCTTTGCTCAACAGCATCGGCAGCTATTTTTTTGGCATGGCCAGCATATTGCGTAAATGCAATGTCGAAATTATATTTTTGCTCATCAATATTTTGACTAATAATATCTGGCATATTAATGTTATTTCTAACGCCTGCAATTGGATTAACAATAAACAATATTTTTTCCATAGCATTAAAAAAGCTTTTGTGAATTTTTGTTGTGAGTCGACAAAGTTAGTAGCTTTTTTTTGTAATGTAGCAAAAAAACAAGCTATTTTTCTAATGTTAATTTGTTATTTTTTGTTCAGTAGATATATTTTGCATTTTTTTTATATAAAATAGCAAGAAAACGCCAAACAAAATATAAGGCAAACTCAATAATTGTGTATAAGTAGCTTCTTGTTTAAAAAACTCTAACAAGAAACGCAAAGTAGGTATTAGCATAAAAAAAATGACACTCAAAAAGCCGACAGGAAAGTGTGGACGACGACGACTAAGCCATATCATGAGACCAAAACAAGCGATAAACATAATAGCTTCGTACAATTGTGAAGGGTGGCGAGCAAGTGCATCTCCATTTTTTAGAAAGACAAATCCCCAAGGCATTTCAGTATATTTGCCTACGATTTCGCTATTCATAAGATTTCCGATACGACCTAAAAATGCACATAAAGGAGCGCTAACTACTAGAATATCAAGTATTTGTAGATATGTAAATTTATAATTTTTAATAAAAAGATAAGTTGCTATTAAAACGCCTATTCCACCGCCATGACTCGCCAAACCGCCATTCCAGACTTTAAAAATCTCGATTGGGTGAGCCAAAAAATATTCTAAGTCGTAGAAAAAAATATGCCCCAAACGTGCTCCTATCAAACTGCCGAAAAAGATGTATTCGACTAATTTGGAGGCATAAGCAGTAGTCAGGTTACTTCTTCTAAGCATATATAAAACTGAAAAATAGCCACCTAAAACAGCCATTCCCCACATCAAGCCGTACCATTGTAGCGAAAAATTGCCAATTGTAAAAATAGTTGGGTCTGGATTCCATTGAATTGAAGTAAAAAGCATAGTTTTTGTTTTTTTTCCAAAGACTTTTGAGGAGCGACTAATGTAGCATTTTTTTTAAGTAAAAATAAAAAAACATCTCAATTATTTCATCAAAATAACTTATTGGGATAAATTTAGTAGTGCAAAAAATAAATTGAAATTTTGTCTTTTTTTAGCTAAAAAAACAAAGAAAAAAAATGTAAATTGATAACTAAAAAAAACTATGAAAATAAATTTACTCATTCTGATTATCTTAATATTCAGCCATTCAAAAAATGCAAATGCACAAACATGGACATCTTTGCCCGAAAATATGTATGCCGACACTTTGTTTGCACCTTTTTATCATGGCGTAGCTTCTGGCGACCCTTTAAATGATGCTGTTGTTATTTGGACACGAATCACACCGAATGAAACGCAAATTGAGCCTATTTCGCTCAGTTGGCAAATAGCGACTGATAGTCTTTTTATAGAAATTGTGCAAGTTGGAAATGGAGAAACAAATAGTTCAATAGATTGGACTTTTAAACATGATGTTACTGATTTGGAAGCCGCTACGGTTTATTATTATCGTTTTGAAGATGAAAATGGCAATTTTTCGCCGATTGGTCGTACCAAAACAGCTCCAACAAATAACGATAACACGGCTTTAAAAATGGCAGTTGCTTCGTGTAGCAGCATTTATTCTGGCTTTTTCAATGCTTACCGACGCATAGGTGAGCGAAATGACCTTGACCTTTTTATTCATTTGGGCGATTATTTGTATGATGTCGTTGATGAAAATGAGGAGGTGCGTGTGCCATCACCATATCCGCAAGCACCCAACTCTTTGGAAACATGGCGGCAGCGACATTTATATCATTTATTAGACCCTGATTTGCGTTTTGTTCGCCAACAACAGCCAATTTTAGCACTTTGGGACAATCACGATATGGACGATGATGATATTAGTATTTCAGTGCAAGCTTTTCACGAATATTTGCCTACTAGAGAAAGCAATATTCCAATTATCCGTTACCAAATGTTGCATTATGGAGATTTGCTCGACATTTTGTTATTAGATATTCTTTTATTTCGCAATATTGACCCAATTCCAGGAGGAGGGTTTAGCATGATGGGCAATACACAGTATGAATGGGCAAAAAATGAGCTGCTAAATTCTACTGCAAAATGGCGAATTGTGGCGAGTCAAAATATGATGGGAACGTGGTCAACTATGGGTTTGCCAGATTTGCCTGTTTTTGAAGATGATGTTTTTGACCCAACTTCATGGGACGGCTTTCCAGCAGAAAGGGAACGTTTTTTACAGTTTTGGAAAAATAATAATATTAGTAATAATATTGTTATTAGTGGTGATTCTCATGTTTCCATGGCAATGGACTTGACACTTTTTCCTTTAGATAGCCTTACTTACAATGGCGATACAGGCGAAGGTTCGTTAGGTGTAGAAATATTGCCAACAAGTATTAGCCGTGGCAATATTGATGAATTAGGCTTGCCTATTTCTTTGGCTGAAAATGCTGTAAATTTGAGTATGGAGGCAAATCCGCATCATGTTTATGAAGAACTGACGAGTCATGGTTATGGTATTTTGAATATTGAAGCGGATAGTGTAAGGGCAGAATTTTGGTATTCGCCCATTTTAGAGATAAGCAATGAAGAGGTTTTAGCGAAAAGTTTGGTTGTGCTTGATGGCGAAAATCATTGGAAAAGAGAAGATATTGTAGGTTTGTCAGAAAATGTAACAAGAAGCATTTTAGGTTTAGAAGTATCAAATATTTATCCTAATCCTGCGAAAAATGAGCAAATTAGTTGTAAAGTTTTGGCACAAAAAAACACTCATTACACTTTCGAAATTGTGCAGCTTGCGACAGGAAAAAAGGTGTTTGAAACTGAAAAGCAAATGATTTTAGGACAACAAGAAACGATATTTGATTTTGATGTAAAAGGCTGGAAGTCAGGCGTTTATGTGCTTTTATGCAAGGTGGAAAATGAGGTTTTGGCTAGAAAGTTTTTTGTGGAGTAGAAAATGTTTTGTATAAATTTTGAGCCATTAAGACATGAAGTTTACTTAAATATTGTTTCATGTCTTAATGTTTTTTTTTCAAAATTAAAAAGGCACATCATCCTCGTCTATATCTCCAAATTGTGAAGTATCTACATTGCCATTCATTTTTGAACCCAACGTAATAATATCGCTCAAAGGTGTGAGGTCGTCAAAATCACCACCACCGAAAGTATCTAAATTCTCAAATTTCGCATTTTCTGCCACAAAACGCACTTTTACCGTATCTAAAGCACCATTTCTGTGTTTTGCTATAATAATTTCGGCTACTCCTTTCGATGAATTTCCCTCTTCATCTTGGTCAAAACCGTAATATTCGGGGCGGTATAAGAAGATAACCATATCCGCATCTTGCTCAATTGCTCCTGAGTTGTGTATAACAAAATTGTTCGCTACAAAATTGTGATGCTCTTCCACATGAATATCGTAAGTTTCTTCATTTCCGATATGCGTAATAGATTTTATTTTATCCCATTTAATATCGCTAGTAGCCATATTTTCTAGCCCTTCTGATTCTAAAATATTGGCTACTCGTTGTAAACGATTTCTTGAAATATTTGATTTATATAAGCCCGAACCACAATATTGAGTTTCCAGAGCAGCTTGAAAAGTTCTTTCTGTAAAACCCTTTTCTTTTTTCATCGTGCGAATGCTACCCCAAATATTTTTAGGAATGACATCACTATTTGGATTAGCTTTTTTTGCTTCAAAAATTTCAATTAATTGATTTATAATTGCTGATTTTGCACCAAAAATTCCAATCTGATAAGCAAATTTTAAACAATTATCTTTGCCTGTAATTGACAATTGATAGTTCGGTAAATAATTTTCTTTTTGTGTTTTTCGAATCGCACATTGAATCTCAAAGCGAAGTAAAAGACTTTGCAAACCTTTAGCCAACTCAAAAGAATTGCTGCTATAATGAATTTTATGGCTTCCTTTTCCTTTTCTAATAAATACTCCACCATTTGTTGCCCATAAATGTTGAATAAACAAGGCAACTTGACGATTATCGCACTTAAAAATTTCGTTTGGAATAACTTTTTTATTAGAACGTGCTTTCTCGCCACCACATTTTGTCAATAAATTGATAAATGGATGATGCACACCATGTGTTAAGTGATAAGGCGATGGCATATATATATGATAACAATTGTTGGAAGGTTTATCTTTTTTACGACGTGTTTTTATGTCCCAAAGATTTTTAGCAATATTTTCTACTATTGCTAAAGAAGCAACATCTTGACTAGTGTAATGAATGGGTTGCCTTGCTACATAACAACCATCGCCTAGCATATGTGCCAAAATAATGATTTCCTCATCTTTTAAGCTTGAAGTAGAATTAGTTGTGACTTTTCGAGCGGTCGCTACTTTATCGCCAACCTTTAAATCGACCAATTGCTGCCAACCGCCTATGGTAAAAAATGGATGGTTTAGGCTGGCTCGAATTTTATAACCAGATTGTGTTTCTATTTCGTAAATTTCTTTTTTCCCTGTTTTCCAAACATCTAAACATTTAGCAGCTTGCAGTTTGTAATTTTTATCCATTGCCAAAACATGGAAACCATTTTTGCCTTCTAATTCAGCAACAGGTTTATATTCGCCAGTATCAGGAAGATAAATTAAAGTATCGCCTGTGATACATTCCCTCAAATCCGACAACTGCGGCCGCTTATCACCTCCACGAGTTTCTACCGCACGACTCAACTGCGACAAGGCAATAACAGGAACTTCCAATTCTTTTGCAATACTTTTCAAAGAGCGTGAAATGGTACTAATTTCTTGCTCTCTGTTTCCGCTTTTTTGGTCAGAAGAGCCGCTCATGAGCTGCAAATAGTCAATAATAATCATTTGAATGTCGTGTTGCATCTTCAAACGTCGACATTTTGCTCGCAATTCAAAAATATTTATCGCTGGCGTATCATCAATAAAAAGCGGTGCTTCCGACAACTTTTCTACTTTTGTAGTCAATTCTACCCATTCGTGTCGCTGCAAATCGCCACGTTTTAGCTTATCGCCTGCAATGCCTGTTTCGCCAGAAATCAAACGATTGACCAACTGCAAAGACGACATCTCTAGCGAAAAAATAGCAATCGGTTTTTTGAAATCAACAGCCGCATTTCGAGCTACCGACAACACAAAAGCCGTTTTACCCATACCTGGCCGTGCTGCCATAATTACTAAATCAGACTTTTGCCAACCAGATGTTAAACGGTCTAAAGTCGTGAAACCAGATGGAATACCAACTACGCCTTCTTGATTGTTTTTGATAGATTCGAGGTGCTGAATAGCTTGCGACACCAAATTTGGCATACTATCATAGCTTCTTCGTAGGTTTTGTTCTGTAATTGTAAAGAGGTTTTGCTCCGCTTTATCCAACAATTCAAAAACATCGGTTGTTTCCTCGTAAGCTTCTTTTATAATAACATTTGAAGTACGAATAAGCTCACGCAAAATATATTTTTCCGAAATAATACGAGCGTGAAACTCGATATTTGCAGTAGAACCTACTCGACTTGTGAGCTGTGTGACATAAAAAGCTCCACCAACTTCATCGAGTCTGCCGAGTTTTCGCAGTTCTTCTACTACCGTCAAAATATCAACAGGCTCAGATTTTCCGAACAAATCATGAATGGCACTAAAAATATGCTGGTGTGCTTCTACATAAAAACTTTCTGGTTTTAGAATGTCAATAACCTCCGCAACAGCTTCCTTATCAAGCATCATACCGCCCAAAACAACTTCTTCTAAGTCACGAGCCTGTGGCTGCAACTTATCGAAAACATAGCCTGATAAATCTGCTTTGTTTGTATTGTTATTTGTTCGATTAAATTTTGCTTTTGTCGGTTTTTTAGTAAAATCTGCCATGCTTGTTTATCTAAAAAGAAGTGATGATATTGGTTTTGCTATCTGATATTTATAATACGCAAAAAATAAGGGATTAGGTTAGTTATTTGCTTTCTTTCCGAAGGAAATTTACAGAAATTCTTGCAAAGTTAAAACTAAATTTGATGGAAACTAGCATTTTTCTTTAAAAAAACAAAAAATTAATCTTATTTGTTATGTTGAAAGCTTTGAAATATTTTTTTGAAAAAACTAAAATTAAAATTAAATATCTTTCTTCTAAAAAAGAAAAAAGGTAGCAAGCATTTTTTATACCTACTACCTTTTTTTATAAAAAAACATATTATTTCCCCCTCAAATCCTGAATAACATGCTTCAAACCTTTCACAATATGCACATAAGCCTCATCTTTATTTGGCCATTGTGTCACAAAACGTTTCTTATGCACATTGGGCAAACCTCGCAGCTTCGCAAATTCAGGCAGTTCAAAGTCGTCCATCATAATATCCATATCTATTGGTTGTATATAAATAGGCACAACAGCAGCCGTATTTCTGTTGCGACGTTCCATTGCTATTTGCTCTATTTCATAACATTTTTCATCTATTAAAAAATTGGAACTTATCAACAATAAAATCAAACGAGCATTCAATAGGTTTGTCTTCAACTCTTTGTCCATTTCTTGTTGTGCTTTAATATCTGCTATGCTAAAAGTTTTTATCATTCTAAAACGTTTAAGTAAAGCCAAATGTTTTTGCAGTTTTTTCATATACATTTCATCTTCTGGAGCATAAGCCACAAACACTTCTATTTCTGGCCGATTGCCGAAAATTGCACCACCTTGCACCAAACTCCAGCCTAATGTTTCTCCTTCTATTCGCCAAGGAAACTGTTTTGGTCGCTTGCTTCTTTTCAAGCCTCTCAACCACAAGCTTTCTGCTTCTTCTGCTTCTGGTGTGCCTACATTCTGAACCGTTTTGATAAAAGCCTCAGCTATGTCATAGGCATCTTCTAAAGTTTCTTTTCGCCCAATAGCCTGATAAAATTGTACTGCAAAATTGAGGGCGACATTATCATTGATAGAACTCAAAGTAGTGATGACATTTGAAGTTGTCTGTTCTCTAATATTTTCGATTTGGCCATTTGTGGCACAAGCATTCAAAAAAACGAGTTTTAGGTTTTGTTGAGTGCCAAACAACTGCGACAAGCCAAAGCTACTCGCCATCTTATTCAAGATACTATTTTCGGAAGTCAAACTCAAACCATCAGGGCTTCCATGGCCTGCATAATGAAAGACAGCAATACGATTTGGATATTGATTAAACACACGAAAAACATCTTCTGCCGTTGCATCTGGCTCTATTACCACTTCGCACAAACCTGCATCTACGGCTGGCTGCAACATAGCTTGAATTTCGATACGTTCTTTTTTCAAAGCTTTTAGGTAGGCTTCTTTGCCAGATTTATCATTTGCAAAAGCGAGAAAAATAATTGGTTTTATAGCTAAGGACATAGTTTTAATAATTTTGAGGAGTTTTAAGATAAAAATCTATTTTTCTATGACTAAAATGTTATTGATTAGTACACTGTAATTTAAGTAATTTGGCATTTAAAAAGCTTTAGAAATAACATATTTCTAAAACTACGATAGGTCGTTACTTTTTATATTTGTCAGTTTTGGCTAGAAAAATATGTCATTTCTTCCTTGTTGATAAACAATGATTCTGACAACTTTTTAGTTGAATAAAAAACACCTTTTGGCAAGGGAAATATACTGTTTTTCAGCTCAAAAGGCTATAAAATTTGCAACTATTGGCCATCTTAGCCTAAAAAAATAGTATGTTTAAGCCTTTGATAAAAATATATATAAATGTCCGAATTATTGAGATAAAAACAGTACTTATTTTTTGAAAAGTAATAAATAAGATTTTTCAAAACCTTATGACTTGTTATGATGTTTAAAAGTAGGTTTTTTTTTTATAAAAAACAAAAAAAGAAACTCATCAATCGCTATTTTTGACAAAAGCGTTTTTTTTCCTTACATTTGCCCTACTAAAAAGTACAAAGCATTATTATTATTCATTAAGTATTACAAAAATATGCAAACGAAAGAATTGCTCATAGAACGTATTGAAAAATCGCTAGATTCTATTCGCCCACATTTAATAACAGATGGCGGAAACATTGAAGTAGTTGATGTGATTGATAATATTGTGCAGGTAAAACTTTTGGGAGCTTGCGGCACTTGCCCAATGAGCGATATGACTATGAAAGCAGGAGTAGAGCTGTCAATAAAAAACGCTATTCCAGAAATTGTAGGCGTAGAAACGGTAAATTGATACTGATTTCAAACTAAGATAGCAATAAATAAAATTTTCAAAATACCTTATAAAATAAAAGTTTTTTATGAACGAAGTTTTCATAGTTTCCATGGCTAGAACGCCAATCGGTAGTTTTGGCGGACGTTTGGCAAGCGTTCCTGTCGTAAAATTAGGTACTCACGTTATCAAAGAAGCCATCAAAAGAGCCAATATCGCTACTGATGCTGTCAATGAAGTATTTATGGGCAATGTTTTGACGGCAAACGCTGGACAAGCACCTGCTCGTCAGTCGGCTTTGGCTGCTGGTGTACCAAATACTGTGCCTTGTACGACTATCAACAAAGTATGTGCATCTGGTATGAAAGCCATGATGTTGGGAGCTCAAAGCATCATGTTGGGCGACAACGATATTGTGGTAGCAGGTGGTATGGAAAACATGTCGGCAGCACCTTTTTATGTGACAAAATCACGTTGGGGCATGAAATTTGGCAATGGCGAAATGATTGATGCTATTGTTCGTGATGGCTTGCAAGACCCTTATGAGGGTTATATGATGGGCAACTGTGGCGAAATTTGTGCAGAGGGCTACAACTTTAGCCGTGAAGACCAAGATGCTTATGCTATCGAATCTTACAAACGCTCGGCAGCAGCTTATGAAAATGGCTATTTTGCCGATGAAATCGCACCTATCGAAATTCCTTTGCGAAGAGGAAAAGTCGACTTAATGAGCGAAGATGAAGAGTTCAAAAAAATTATTTGGGAGAAAGTAGCAAAGTTGCGTCCAGCTTTCAAAAAAGGCGGTACGATTACGGCTGTCAATGCTTCAAAAATCAATGATGGTGCTGCGGCAGTTGTATTGATGAGTGGCAAAAAAATGAAAGAATTAGGCTTGCAACCTTTGGCACAAGTATTGAGTTTTGCAGATGCTGCTCAAGCTCCTGAATGGTTCACAACAACGCCAGCAAAAGCTATTCCTAAAGCTTTGGCGAAAGCAAATGTAGCGATTGAAGATGTAGATTTCTTTGAAATAAATGAAGCTTTTTCGGTAGTCGCACTTGCCAATATGAAAGACCTAAACCTAGACCATAGCAAAGTCAATGTTTTGGGTGGTGCTGTTTCATTAGGTCACCCAATTGGTGTTTCGGGCTGTCGCATCATGTGTACGCTCATTTCTACGCTTAAACACAAAGGCGGCCAAATTGGTGCAGCAGGTATTTGCAATGGTGGTGGTGGTGCTTCTGCTATGGTCATCAAATTGGTGTAAAAAATCAAAGCATTATAGATGAGACAGGGCCATGCCCTGTCTCTATATGAATGAAAAAATCCTATTAGAAAAACCGAAAACAACAAAGCTTAGTCAGCTATGCCATATAAAGAGAAAAAAATTACGAAATTATATTACAGCATTGGCGAAGTAGCCAAAATGTTAGATGTATCAACTTCTTTGATTCGCTTTTGGGAAGGAGAGTTTAAAATGCTCAAACCACGAAAAAACAGACGTGGAAACAGAATGTTTACAGAAAAAGATATTGATGTTTTGTTACTTATTCATTATCTTGTTAAGGAAAGGGGATATACCTTAGAAGGAGCGAAAAATAAGCTCAAAGAAAACAAAAATGATACTATAAATGCTTTTGAAGTGGTGCAATCTTTGCAAAAAATAAGAACATTTTTGGTAGATATGAAAGCCAACTTAGATTAAAAAAACTAGGCAGGTAGTAGAGCTATGACTCAAAAAAAACGAAATATTTAGCAAAAAAAGATGCCTTTTTCCAATAAGAAGCATCTTTTTTTATGTTTAGTAATGGCAAAAAATCTCTGCCTCAAATCGGGAATTTATTTTTTGAACGTTACTTAGCACTATGCTTATTTGCGAGTAGGAATATCTACTGGTGTATCATTATTTTCTGAGTAAAAAAATCATTTCCATCAGATACTTGAAGATAATATATGTTGCTTGATAGTTTTGGCAAGTTAATTGTTAAAGAGCTTTTTAAATAGCTAGCGTCACATTTTTTTTGAAATACTTTTTGCCCATGAGTATTATATAAAACAATATCCAAAGCATTATTTTGAATTTTACTAATGTCTAATAACAATTTATCCTGTATAAAATTAGAGACAATTTCAATAGGTAAGTTATCTGAATTTGCAGCATTTATTCCTATACCAACATTTATATCTACCAACTCAAAAATCCAACCATTATCTGCTCCATGACGTGCTGCAACTTCGGCAGCATGGCCTATTCCTCCAACATCGCCATCGCTTGAATCTGTGAAGCCTGCAACTATGTATTTGCCTGCATTATTCAAGATGATAGTATTGCCAAAATCCCACTTTGAACCACCGATATTATTATCCCAAATGACATTTGAGTTTGTGTTATTAATACGAGTTACTCTAATGTCATAGAAAAAATTGGGTGGAGTAACGCTAGGGTCAAAGGTAGAACCAACTAGCAAAATATCGTCATTATTGTCTTTTATTAAGCCAGTTGGAATATCAAAATTAGCATCGCCAATAGTTTTTTCCCATACTAAATCGCCTTGATTGCTCAATTTGATGAGCCAAAAATCGCCATTGCCAAAAGTAATACTTACATCTCCACCTTGCGATAGCGTGCTTCCAAGCACATAAATATTTCCTTCATTGTCAAAAACGGCATTTTTAGCCGAATCCAAATTAGGGCCACCATAAGCTTCTTGCCAATTCATATTTCCATCTATATCTAAAGAGCAAATCCAAAAATCTTGTCCACCCTGAGTTTCAATAGATGCTGTTGCACCAACAAGTATAAACTCCTGATTATCAATGTTATAGATTAAGTCATTGCCTTTGTCGTCTGCTATTCCACCATAAGTGTTTTCCCACAACAAATCTCCTTCTGTATTTATTTTAAAGAGCCACGCATCATTGCCGCCCAAAGCATTATTTATATCGCCATCAGTAGAATTGGTGTAGCCTGCTACCATATATTCTTCATTTTCAAGGCCAATAATTTTTAAAGCAGCATCATTACCTGTGCCTCCATAGGTTTTTTGCCAAAGCAAATCGCCGTTGTTGTTTAGTTTTATTATCCAAACATCGGTTGTCACATCACTACTAATTAATCTATAACCACTTGTACCTAAAATAATGTATTCGCCATTGCTTGTTTCTATAAGAGCATGTGCAATATCAATTTCATCATTGTCAAATGTATAAGACCATTCCAATTCTAAGTTATTATTAACTTTTGCTACTAAAAAGCTGTAAAGTCCTGCTTCTACTCCATTATTTGACTGTGTGCCAGCCATTAAATAGGCGTTATTATTCAGTTGTATAACAGCATTAAATTCTTCGTCTTCATTATCGTTGAAATTGCCTGTACTGCTATATACTAGCTGCTTGTTAATGTAAGTTTGTGCTTGTATTTCTAAGCAAATGAGATTTGCAAGCAGTAATAAACAAAAAAGTGAAAAGTATTTCATAAAATAGAAAAGTTTATCGTTTTCAAAATGTGTTAATAAATATCGTGAAACTTACTAAACATCCATGATACTTGCCCTTTTAAGTTAACAACATGTTTGTTTTGGCTTCTTAAACGACGTGCTAAAATGGTTAAAATGCCTTTCATAATTTCTGGTCGTTTAGATGCAATTTCATAAAAATCTTTTTGTGCGACCATAAATACCAAACAATTTTGCAGCACCGTTGCGGTTGCCGAGCGTGGTTCAGGGTCTAAAAGAGATAATTCTCCAAAGATATTTCCTTTTTTTAGAATAGCAAAAGTATGGTCGTCTTCGTGAATGCGTATTTCGCCTCGATAAATAATATACATACTATTGCCAATATTGCCTTTATAAAAAATGCTATCGCCTGCTTGATAAGTCTTTATATGTAAGATATTTACCATGTCATCTAAAACACTATCAGGCGTTTCAGAAAAAAGGCTAGTTTGTTTTAATACTTGTTTTTTTTCAAGAAAGGAAAGGTTAGATGTATTTGTATTTTTTTCTTTTGTCATAGTTGAAGAGGCTAAATTTTATATGTGTTTAAGTATTTGTTCGGATATTTATTTGGTAAAAAGAGCGAAATAACATGCTGATTTTCAATGAGTTAGCAATGAAACAAACAATTTATCAGCCATTTCCAATTTGACGTTTTAATGACAATTAACAGTTTGCAATAAAATATTGCATTTTAATATTGTTTTGTGTTTAATATATAAAAATGTCGTCAGAAAATCAAAAAGATTGACCTTTTAAAAATTAGTCTTTTGGCACAAAAAAAGCGTTAAGCACAGAAACCTGTTTGAGCGATTTTGAAAAAGTATTTG
>JBMZCV010000050.1:0-30084 GCA_049613665.1 Chitinophagales bacterium
ACCCCTAAAGCAGCATTTTTCCTACTCAAAGCTACATTTTGCACCCCTAAAGCAGTATTTTTCCTACTCAAAGCAACATTTTGCACCCTTAAAGCAGTATTTTTCCTACTCAAAGCTAGAATTTGCACCCCTAAAGTAGCAATTTACACCCTCAAAGCTCCAATTTACATCTCTAAAGCTCCAACTTTTTAGTTAGTTGTATTTTTCATTTAGCTTTTTATTTATCAACAGTTCGGATATTTATACATTTTTTTATCAAAGGTTTAAACATACTATTTTTTTTAGGCTAAGGCGGCCAATATTTGCAAATTTAATGGCCTTTTGAACTAAAAAATAGTATGTTTCTCTTGCTAAAAGGTGTTTTTTTTATTCAACTGAAAATTGTTATAAAAAATGTCCGAACCATTGATTTATCAGACATAAAATAAAAATCAAAACTAACATAATAGCAAAGCAATAATTTATTTATCTTTAGAAGTTTTGCTACTTTTGAGATTTCAAAATTATTAGTCATTAAATAAGCTATTTAGCAGTATTAAAATGCAAAGCACAAAAATAACATTACAACAACTAGAGGAATTTCTTTTTAAGGCGGCCGATATTTTGAGGGGAAGTATAGAAGCCTCCGAATACAAGGAATATATTTTTGGAATGTTGTTTCTGAAAAGGCTATCAGACCAATTTGATGTAGAAAGGGAAAAAATAAAAGAACATTATCATTATTTGCCAATAGAAATGATAAACGAATTGCTAGAAGATAAACATTCGTATGGCAATACTTTTTTTGTACCAAAAGATGCACGTTGGGAATTGATAAATCACTTTACTACAAATATAGGTGAACAGCTCAATATGGCTTTGGCTCAAATAGAAGAGCAAAATGGCACATTGAAAAGTGTGCTGAAAGACAATATTAATTTTAATATTAAAAAAAGTGGAAAGCGAGTTATCAATGACTCAAAAGCAAAACAATTGATAGAGCATTTTGGGCAGTATAAATTAACGAATAATAATTTTGAATTTCCAGACTTATTAGGTGCTGCTTATGAGTATCTCATTAAATATTTTGCGGATAGTGCTGGCCAAAAAGGTGGCGAGTTTTACACCCCTTCGCAAGTAGTGCGTTTGCTAGTGCAACTTCTCAAACCGCAAGAGGGACATCATGTATATGACCCAACTTGTGGCTCTGGCGGTATGCTCATTCAATCGTTTCAGTATGTGGAAGAGCAAGGAAGAGACCCTCAAAGATTATTATTGTTTGGCCAAGACAATAAAGCACCTGTTTGGGCAATATGCAAAATGAATATGATACTGCACGAGGTAATAGATGCCGATATAAAACTCGGCGACACGATTACAAACCCTTTGCATAAAATAGGAGGAAGGGTAGCAAGTTTTTCTGTGAATAAAGTAGATGGAAAACCAAAATTTTTTTTTTTAGATAAAGTAGAGGGAAGTTTAAAAACTTTTGACCGTATTCTTGCCAATCCTCCTTTTTCGCAAAATTATATCAGAAAAGATATTGAACTTTCATATCGTTTTAGCTATGGCTTTACGCCTGAAAATGGCAAAAAAGCCGATTTGATGTTTTTGCAACATATGATAGCTTCCTTAAATCCCAATGGTATGCTCGCTACTATATTGCCACATGGCATATTGTTTCGTGGTGGCGTAGAGGGAAGTATCAGAGAAAAAATAGTGAAAAGTAACTACATAGAGGCTATTATCGCTTTGCCGCAATCTTTGTTTTATGGCACAAGTATTCCTGCCTGTGTTTTGGTGATGAACAAAAACAAAAACGATAGGCTGCGAAACAAAATTTTGTTTATCAATGCCGATGCTGAATATGGCGAAGGCAAAGCCCAAAATTATTTGAGACCAGAAGATATTGAAAAAATAGATACGGTTTTTACGGAAAAAAGAGAAATCGCCAAATACGCTCGCCTAGTAGATTTGAGCGAAATAAAAGAAAACGAATATAACCTAAACATACGCCGATATGTAGATAATACGCCTGCTCCCGAAGCCGAAGATGTAAAGGCTCATCTTGTCGGTGGTGTGCCTATCGTAGAAGTTGCTAGTAAGAAAAACATTTACCAAAAGTTTAATATGCCTTTGGCTTTGCTCTTTGAGCCTAAAGATGAAATTTACTACAACTTTAAAAGCCTGCTGACAGAACGAAAAGACATCAAGCAAGCCATAGAAAACAACAAAGCCGTAAAAGAAAAAATTAATAGCATTTCGGCAAGTATGAGCGAATGGTGGCTAGTGGCAAAGTCGGCTTTTTCCGATTTGAACAAACAAAATATTCCGTTAGTAAGACGTGAGTTGTTGCTACACCTAAAAAGTCATTTCTTGCCCTTGGCCGTCTTCAATGAGTTTCAGGTAGCAGGCATTTTTGTCAATTGGTGGCAAGATATTTATTATGATTTGAAAACCATAGCTGCGGCTGGCTGGCAATCGCATCTTATTCCAGACGACTATATCAAAAATCATTTTTTCAAAGCACAACTACAAGCTTTAGAAAATTTGGAAACAAAAATTGCGGAAGCCGACAACACGCTCAACGAGGCTATTGAACAAACAGATATAGACCCGCCTACTGATGATGAGGGCAACGAAAAAAAGGTGACGGCAAAATATATTATTGATACCTTTAAAAGTGAAGGCATCGAACTGCTAAAAGATTATGTAGGCTGGGATAAAGTGAAATCGCCTACCATAAAACAACAAAAAAAGCTACTGCTAGACATAAGCGACAGAGAAAGAAACGAAGTGCAAAGCCTTTTGGACAAGTCGCACAAGATAGATGCTTTGAGCAAGCGGCTAAAAGCATTGAAAAGCCAGCTAAAAGCTGATATGATATATCTCAACAATTTGGTAGATGCCAAAAAATATGGCTACGATGGCTTATTGATGCGTATTGATAAGATTGTGGAACGGAAAGAAAAGGATAAAAAGAAAGCTACAACGGCCAACAAAAAGAAAAGCATAGAGAAACAAATAGCGGCTTTAAACAAGAAAAAAAGTCAAATAAACGAATGGCTAAAAGTGGCAGGCGGACAGATAACAGACGATGAATGTCAGATGCTTATCTTGCTCAAACATCACGATAAAATACAGACGCAACTAGAACGCTACCTAAACCGTGAGAAGCAAAGCCTAATTGCTGTCTTCAACTCGCTTTGGGATAAATATAAGGTGAGCCGAAACGAACTAGAAGTAGAACGAAATAAGGTGATGAATACTTTAAATGATTTTCTTAAACAGCTAAATTATTTGTAGGATTATGAAAAAAGCAATTAAATCATTTGCAAAAGTTAGGCGTGGAGCATCTCCAAGACCGATTAGTGACTCAAAATATTTTGGTGGGGAAGTTGGTTGGATAAGAATTTCAGATGTGACAAAATCAAATAAATTTTTAAATAAAACAGTTCAATATCTTTCTGCTTTAGGAGAAACTAAAAGCGTTCGTGTAGATAAGGGAGATTTAATAATGTCTATCTGTGGAACAATAGGAAGACCAATCATTATTAATATTCCTGCCTGTATTCATGATGGTTTTGTTCAATTCTATGATATAAAAAATACCGACAATGAGTTTTTATATTACAGTTTACAGTTTGCTGAAAATGACTTAAAAAATCATGGACAATCAGGAACTCAAGTTAATTTAAATACTACAATAGTTGGAAATTACAAAATTTTTTATCCTAATAAGCGTACACAAACTCAAATAGCCAAGATACTTAGCACGATAGACACAGCGATAGAGCAAACAAAGGCATTGATAGCGAAACATGAGCGTATCAAAACAGGCTTGATGCAGGACTTACTGACGAAAGGCATAGACGAAGCAGGCAATATTCGCAGTGAGCAAACGCATGAGTTTAAGGATAGTCCGCTAGGTAGAATACCAAAGGAGTGGGAAGTGAAGAAGCTTAAAAGAATATGTAATGTTTTAGTATCAAATGTAGATAAAAAAAGTATTGCTAGTCAAGATAAAATAAGACTTTGTAATTATATGGATGTCTATTCAAATGAATATATTTATGAGAAAACAGACTATATGGAAGCTACTGCTAGTAAAAATCAAATTAAAAACTTTAGATTGCGAAAAGAAGATGTTATAATTACCAAGGATTCAGAAACGCCTAATGATATTGCTGTTCCTGCTGTATCAATGTTTGATTTCAAAGATTTAATATGTGGTTATCATCTTGCTATTTTAAGACCGAATACTAAAAAAATCAAAGGTGTTTTTTTAATGAATCAATTATTACTTAAAAGTGTAAACAAACATTTTTCAAAGTTGGCTAATGGTTCAACAAGATTTGGTTTAACTTTAGGTGTTATTTATACTGCACCAATACCTTTTCCTAAAAATTTAGAAGAGCAAATAAATATAATAAACATCGTAAAAAATAAAGACAATGCCATCAGAGCTTTAAAAGCTGAATTATCGAAGCTTTTAGGATTAAAGCGAGGCATGATGTCGGATTTATTGACAGGCAAGGTATCGGTAGTTTCGTTGTTGTCGGAGTAGTATTTCAAGTATTATTTTAGCATAAAAAACCAAAAAAAAGCTACCCCCTTTTTGTCATTACGAACATTTTAAACGTAGTGAAAAAATGTGAAGTAATCCAGAGCGACAAGCGGTAGAAAAGTAGTTAAACGATATTTTGTTGGTTTCGGTATGGTGTAGATTGCTTCGCAAGCTCGCAAAGACAAAAGCAGGCTTTTCAACAACAAGAAAGGAAAAATAACTATTTGCCCATAAAAACATTTATAAAAATTGAGAATCATGACAAAAAGCCAAAAACACGGTAAGCACGAAAAGGAGTTTGTAGAAGAACCATTGTTGGCACAGCTCGAAGACTTGGGCTGGACAGTTATTCGTGCTAGTGGCATAGGCGATGCAGGCACACAATATGCACACGACACTTTCCGTGAAAACTTTAGCGAGGTAATACTAAAGCCAAAGCTACAAGAAGCCCTACAAACGATAAATCCTTTTTTGGAAACCGACCAGATAACCGAAGTCATTGAGGAACTTACGAAAGCAACAGGCAATACGCTTTTGGAAAACAACCAAACGATATTAGCAAAGCTATTGGAAAACACTAGCGTTTCGGAAAACAGACAGACGCAAGCAAAGTCGCCTACTGTTCGCTATATAGATTTTAAAAACCTATCGAACAACAATTTTTATGCGGTTTCGCAGCTCAAAGTCCGCATACTCGGCACCGACCGACATTTTTATCCAGACATTACGCTTTTTGTCAATGGCTTGCCGCTAGTAGTGATAGAATGTAAATCGTCAAAATCCAATTTGCCGATAGACTCTGCTATCAAAGACTTATTGGTATATAGCGAACAGCGACAACACGGCACAGGCGGCAATAAAGAACTTTTTTATTACAATCAGATATTGGTAGCTACTTGTCGGCACGATGCAAGTTTCGGCACGATTACGTCACGAAACAAAAAACATTATTATCGTTGGGCAGACCCTTACCCTTTGAGCCTAGACGATTTGGTTAAGAAAGGCGACAAATCACTGCCCAACGACCAAGAGCGATTGGTAGCAGGTATGTTTGCCAAACGCAATTTGCTAGATATATTGCGTTCTTACGTTTTGTTTCACAGCGAAAGCGACAAGACTATAAAAATAGTAGGCCGCTATCAACAGTTTAGAGCGGTAAAAAAAGTAATCAAAAATTTAAAGCAAGGCCAAACGCCCAACGAACGAAGCGGCATTATTTGGCATACGCAAGGTTCTGGCAAGTCTTTGACAATGATGTTTTTGGTGCGAGAAATGAAACGAGACAAAGCGTTAAAGGAATGGAAAGTTGTATTTGTGACAGACCGCACCAACTTAGAAAAGCAACTGGCTGCCACTAGCAAAGCGATAGGCTACAATGTGAAAACTGCCAAAAACATCAAGCAGCTTTGGGAATATCTGCCCACCCAATCGTCAGATATTATTATGGCCATGATACACAAGTTTCAGGAAAGAGAGCAGGTAGAAACGGCCATTATTGACGATTTGAACACCAGCGACCGCATTTTAGTGATGACAGACGAAGCACATCGCTCTCAATATTCCTTATTGAAAGCGAACTTAAACAAAGCTTTGCCTCATGCCACTCATTTAGGTTTTACAGGCACACCGATAGAGAAGACCGAAAAAGAATTTGGCGAATACATAGACAAATACACTATGCGGCAAGCCATTGAAGACGGCGTAACTTTAGAGATAATTTATGAAGGCAGAGCACACAAAGCAAAAGTAATAGATAAGGAAGAGCTAAAAGGCAAGTTTATAAACTTGTTTGCAGACTATACGCCCGAAGAGTTGAGCAAAGTGATAGGCCGCTACACCAAAAAAGCCTATCAAGAAGCATGGCCAACTATCAATGATAAAGCTAAAGATATGGTAAAACATTATAGCGAGCAGGTTTTTCCAAACGGCTTCAAGGCTCAAATAGTAGCCTCTTCTCGTGAAGCAGCTTTCCGCTACAAAACAGCGATAGACAAAGCGATAGTAGCAAGAGTAAACGAACTCAAAAAAAGCAATCCTTATCGTATAGATATATCGCTTTTGAGCGAGTTGGAAACAGATGTAATTATTTCGAGTGCAGGCAAGCAAGATGAATCTTATCTAGTACCTTATACCAATTCGACACAGCACGAAAGCAGTATAGCACGTTTTAAGTTGGGTTTCGACAAAAAAGGTAAGGCTGGCAATGGCAAACTAGGCATATTGATAGTAAACAATATGCTTCTGACAGGTTTTGATGCACCTATTGAGCAGGTGATGTATCTCGATAAAGTGGTGAGAGCACAAAATTTGTTGCAAGCGATAGCCAGAGTAAACCGAGTAGGTTCGCCACACAAGGAAAAAGGTTTTGTAGTAGATTATGTAGGTGTGGGGCATCATCTCAAAAAAGCTTTAGAGACTTATGATGCGAAAGACCAGCAGGAAATTATAGATACTTTGGGCAATCCAGATGAGGAATATAACAAGCTCAAACAGACACACGAAAAGCTAGTTTGTTTTTTTGAAGATAAAAAGATAGATTTTCGTGATGCTTCTCACGATGGCGACGACTTGTTGATTGATTTTTTCTATGATGAAGCCAATCGTTTTGATTTTATTTTGCTTTTCAAAAATTTCAAAAAAGCATTTGACATCGTGTTGCCTAAAGCTAGAGCTTTAGAATTTTTGAATGACTTTAAAAGATTCGTAGAAATAAAGTTTTTGATAAAACGCTTTACGAATGACGAAACCATAGATTTATCCGATTTATCTAAAAAATTGCGTGCTATCACCGAAGAGCATTTAGAATCAAAAGGAATAGATTTCAAAGTGCCAGCATTGTCTATCTTGGACGAGAAGTTTATGGAGGAGGTAAAAAAACGCAAACGGAATAAAGCGAAAGCTGCTACGATTGAACACGCCATCAGAAGTTATGTAACGCAACATTTTGATGAAGACCCTGTATTGTATCAGGAATTTCTTGATGTCTTAGAAAAAATATTAAAAGACTTTGCCGTAAATTGGGACAATGTTTTTGAGCAACTCAAAAAGCTATTGGATAAACTAAAAGCTCAAGGCCAAGAAAAAACTTATGGATTGAATCGCAAAAAGCAAATGCCTTTTTTCCGTTATTACAAGCAAATATTGTTTGATACAAAAGATTTGACCGAAGACCAAATAGGTGATTTAGTAAACTTGACACAGCACACAACGGCACTTTTGGCAAGAGAATTGAGCTTATCAGGCTTTTGGGAAAGTTCACGCATAAATGCACAAAGCCGTTTGAAAGGCGAATTACAAAAACTATTGTTGGCTAAAGAATTTTATCATTTACCCAATATATTTTCAAAACGAAATGAATTAATTTCTAGGATAATGGAGACGGCCAAAAAACTAAATGATACGATACTTTATGCTTAGTTTCAATTATACAACTAGATTTTCTGCAAGGCGAAAAACTATGGGTTTGTCGGTAGAACGAGACAAATCCATAGTAGTGTATGCACCAATAGGAACAGATGAAAAAGAAATTGCTACATTTGTAGAGCAAAAAAAGTTTTGGCTGTATCAAAAATTATATCATACACGCAAGCTATCAGCAGCTTTGCCACAAACGCCTTTCAAAACAGGCAAGGCAATAGTTTATTTAGGACAAAACTATATTTTAGAAGTAGTTAATCAAAACATAAAAGGTATTTCATACCATGAAAATCGCTTTTACATCAGTGAGCAAAATAGAGAGCAAGGGCAAATATTGCTAAATGAATGGTATAGACAAAAAGCAGAGGAAGTATTATTGTCAAGAGCAAAGGAATTGGCTCATCGTATGGGCGTTAGACCTAAAAACATAACTATTCGTGATTTGAAACATAGTTGGGGAAGTTGTACGCCAAATAATCGTATTAGCTTCAATTGGAAACTTATCAAAGCACCACATTATGTTATTGATTATGTCATTGTTCACGAATTAGCCCATTTATTAGAATTGAATCATACGCCAGATTTTTGGATTATCGTAAGTATTCAGCAACCACGATATAAAGAGGCTAAAAAGTGGTTGCAAGATAATGGGGAAAAGATTTTTTAATCTAAGTATAAATTTTTAGAACGGAAATTGAGGATATGATGCCAGAGTTGGCAAAATTAGAAAGAGGGGAAGCTTATGTTTTGGTAGGTAATAAAATGGTGGTAGCTGAATTGTGTAAGCAGGCTGTTTTAGCGAAGAAAATAGAAAGCTTACAAGGCGAAAACAATGTTACTTTAAATGTAAAAGATTTGCCAAGTGGCACTTATTTCTTAAAAATGGAAAACGGTTTTGAAAATACCGTACAGAAATTTATGGTTTGGTAACATAAACAAAAAAGAGTAGAGACCTTGTCTGTGTTGTCTCTACTCTTTTTTGTTTATTTTGTTTCAATAGACATTTTCTCAACTTATAAATTCAACATTTTGGGAAAAATATGAAACGAATATACTGCATTTTCTTTTGAAATATCGTACCAACTTTTCACATCAAATTGAAAACAAACGGCGGCACAAGTAGGCAGTTCGGCAGTAAAGCGATTTGAAAAATAGTAGGCAAGAGCCGAAAAAGTAGGATTGTGGCCAAAAAGCAATACATTTTGATGCTTGCTATCTATTGTTTTGATAATCTCAATAATGCTTGCGATATGATAAGTAAAAACATATAAATTTTGATTTTGCAAAATTTCTTCTTGCGGATAATTGAGTTTATCGGCTATAATTTGGGAAGTCGTAAAAGCACGATTGGCAGGGCTGCTGATAATCAAATCTGCTTTTATGCCTTGTTTTTTCAAAAAATCGCCAATTTGGGGAGCATCACGCTCTCCTCTTTTGTTCAAAGGCCGTTCCATATCGCTCAAATCAGCATTTTTCCAGCTTGATTTGGCGTGTCTCACAAAAATAAGTTTCTTCATAGATTAGGCTTTTATTGATATGCAAATAGGCACACAAAACGAAAATGCTTTGTGTGCCTATTTTTTGCAGCTATTCTCGGTTTAACAAAAAAAACTTTTTTTGATAGGGGAAACATACTATTTTTCAGTTCAAAAGGCCATAAAAATAGGAAATATAGGTCTCCTTAGCCTAAAAAAAATAGTATATTTAAACTTTTGATAAAAAAAGGCCTTGAAAACTAATTACTGACACAGCAAAACAAGCAAATGTTTTTTTATAATATTTATTTTATTTCAAAGCGAAAATAGCTGTATTTTTTTAAGTCTATTTTTAAGCAGAAAAAGAGCTGCCACAGCCGCAAGTAGAGCTAGCATTCGGATTATTGAATACAAAACCTCTATTATTTAAACCGCTTACATAATCTATTTCCATACCTAACAAATACATTCCATGGGCTTTGTTCATCAATACTTTTACGCCTTCTACCTCAAAAACCTCATCTGTATCTTTTAGTGTATCGAAGCCTAAAATGTAAGATAAGCCCGAGCAACCACCACCTTTCACACCAATTCGCAAAGCATGTGTACCACCAATGTTTTTTTCGTATATCAATGCTTTGACTTCTTTTATAGCTCCTTCCGTAAATTTTACAGGAGACACAAATACTGTTGTATTAAATTCGCTCATAACTTTTAGGTCTATTTCGTTTTTGCAATATTTTTTAGAAAAAAACTTTAGATTATCTTGAAGTTTGTTTTCCTATCAAAAATACTAAACAATTTTGATATTTAAAAGGTTTTGTAAAATTTTGAAGAAAAAAACAAATTTCAATTATTTTTTTCTCCTTTCATAAGGAACTTTTTGAAGGAGAATGCAGTTGTATATATAAAATCGGAACGAAATATTTTTGCTCCGACACTAAAAAAACAATACAACTAAAATGATTAATTTTCTGATTTCACTGCTATTGAATGGGCTAACGGTTTATTTAGCTGCCTTTCTATTGCCTGGTGTAGAGGTCAGTAGTTTTGCGAGTGCCGTTTTTGTGAGTTTGTTGCTCACAGCCGTCAATATTTTCATAAAACCCATGTTTACCTTACTCACTTTGCCAATTACGGTTTTTACTTTTGGCATTTTTCTGTTTTTTATCAATGGTCTTATGGTTTTATTTGTGAGTTGGTTGCTCGCAGGTTTTACGGTTAGCAATATTATCTGGGCGATGTTATTTTCAGGTTTACTTTCTGTATTAAATACTTTGTTTGGCAATGAAGATATTTTGACAGATGCCAAAAAGCGTAATCACCAAATACAATAAGTTTAAGTTTCTTCTATAATAATATAAAGCGATGTTGTTTTTTTAACAACATCGTTTTTTTATTATAATTGCTTGATTAATAGATAATTAGATGCTTCTATTTAAATAAAAGCTAGAAGATAAATAAGGTTTTACCAAAATTCTATATCATCTTTTATTGCTACGCTTTGCTCTTTCATTCGCTCTTTATACCATAATCTGGATTGCACTTTTTGCACTTCTCTTTCAATAATCAAATCAGCGAGTGCGTATTTAGGTGGTAGCTTTGTTTGATTTTTCAAAGCTTTCATTGCTCGTGTTTCCGATACATCGAGGCGATAAAGTGCATTGAGAAAAAATGGCATGTCTTGATACATCAAATTTTCTATTGCTTTGGCCAAATATTCACGAAATGCCTCAAAATTTTCGTTTGACGCTTTCTCCGTATTTATTTTTAGCTCAAAATCAGTATAAATCAATTGTTTGGTTTGCTGAAATAAATGTTCATTCATGCGTGAAAGCATTTATTTTTTTGACGAAAAAAAGCAATGGTTGCTAATTAAATAAGTGACAAAAATAAGCATCTGTCTCGTTTAAGCTGACACTTTGATTATTCAATGAGTTGGCTGTTTATTGAATAGTGCTTGGCACTTAAAATACAAGTTTTTTAGTTTTCTTCTCTAAAAAAGACTTTATAAAAATACATTCCTCGCTGTTCGTCAAAACCACGCTCGATATATTGCTCGGTTTCTTCCGAATTTAGGCGAATGTGTATGTCGGTGTCCAGCTCTATATTTTTTTTGAAATATCGCTTCATACTTTTTACCATAGAAGTCGAAATTTTGAAATCGTCTTCTGCCGAAAAGCCATAGTCGCTTTCAAATTCTTTCTGAAAGCTTTTGAATTGCTTTTTCATTTCTGGCTGCTCCAACACTTCTTCGTTAAATTCTTCTACATTAAACACATCGTGTTCTGTGAAATAGTTGAGCGATTTTGTGAGTAGCAAAACTTGGTCTTTTCTATCTTTTTCGTCTGCTAATTCATCTTCGCAAAACAATTGACACATTTGCAAGTAAGTTGCAGTATTAAACGAATTGTCATGCACCCGAATAAGGCTTAGAAAATCTTGTTTCCAATATTGAGCCACTTCGTCGCTGCCTCTGCTTTGCTTATCCACAATGAGAATGCGATAACCTTCGAGTTCCGAAGTATTAAAAATCAAACAGCCTTTATCTAGTTTTTTGGTGTTGATGCCTTGCTCATATTTTAGCACCATTTGGTCGCTTTGTTCCTCTGGTTTTAGGTATAAATATTTGTTTTCGGATTTGAAAATACCTATGGCATCAATCATTTCATCATCTATTTGGCAGTCGGCAAAGTAGGCGACATAAAACTCACCGCCTTGAATTTTTGGATGATTTGATACGCCATATAAGGCTTTTGCTAAATGGCCAGATTCTTCGAGTAAAGTATGTTTGTTAGAAAATATTTTTTTACAAGAATTATATACTTCATTGTCAGTCAATAGGTTTTCGTGTGTGAAAGCATAAAACTCATCGTTTTTGAATGGTTTTAAGAAATAGTCTAATAAAATATTTCGGAACTCTTCGTCGGCAAGTCTGTAGTTTTGCTGACTGAGTAAAATTCCTTCTTCTTTCATTTTATTTCCTACACGGTGTACGGCTAAAGATTTGAAAGTTATGGCAGAGAAATCAAGCATATTTTTATTTATTTTGAGAAAGTTTTTTTTTGAATCGTTTGACTGCAAAATTACAATTATTCTTTTGTAGGTTTTAGTTTTATAAGAAAAATATTTTGCGATAGCAGCATAAAAAAATCCTGCACTTCAATAAGTTGAAATGCAGGATTTTGTGTTTTATCGTTTATCTGTTTATAAAATAAACGCTAAGAAACTTCATTTAAAAAATTGCTTAGTCTTTGATAAATTTAACATTTACTACTTCTTCGCCATTGTTTAATGATAGGAAGTAAACGCCGTTTGGATAGTTGGCTACATCTAATTGAAGTGCATTGATACCATTTTGAGCTTCTACAACTTGTGTTCCGACTAAAGCACCTGCTACATTGTAAACAGCTAAGTTTACATCTGCTTTAGTTGCTGAAGTGAAACGAACAGTTACGAAGTCGATAGCTGGAACAGGCAATAATTCGATAAGACCGAAGCTTTGCTCGCCTCTTACTAAAGAGATGATATTTGATGAAGTTGTTGTTCCATCAAAGTCTGTTTGGTCTAAACGGTAGTAGCTCAAACCACTTGGAGCAGTTTTGTCCATCAATTCGTAAGCAATTGCCGTAGTGCTGTTTCCTGCACCTTCTTTAGTTCCAATAGCTTCAAAAGTAGTTCCATCAGCAGAACGGTACATCGTGAAGTAATTATTGTTGATTTCAGTTGCTGTAATCCATTTCAATAAGTTTCCTTCTTCTTGAACTTCACCACTAAAGTGGATTAATTCGATAGGAGTAGGTTTGCAATCTACATTTTCAAAGATAGTAGTAGAACAACCTATATCGTCGCTGAAAGTTAATTCTATTTCAACACCACAAGCAAGTGGGCCAATAATAGTTGAGGTATTGCCTGCTACTTCGCCTACAAAACTAACATTACTATCTACATCATACATGCCATCGGTTGTATAACCACCCGTTACACCTTGTATGATAATGCTAAAGTTTTCTTCGCTATCGTTTTCCACAATATTGTAAGTTACTTCAAGTTCGCATAAGAAATACACTGCGGCAGCATCAGATATTGCTGTACATTCAGCATCATCTAAGTTTGGCATACCATCAACTGCTTCATCTGCTTGTCCTACTACAAAGCTTACATAATAAGGTGTAGTTCCACAAGCAAGTCCTATAGCTTCTGCATTAAATGTGCCTGTTGAGCTAACTGCCAACATATTGTTGATATCGCCATCGTGTAAGATATAAGTACCTACTTCATCGTCTTTGATTTCAGCACTTACTGCAACCATTGTTACATCATTGCCAGCACATACAAAAGCATCATTAATTGTACCAGGAATAGGGTCACAGTCTGGTTCTTCTGGACATATTGGGCCACAAACTTGAATGCTACCTACACTACATAATAAACCGTCACTTTCGATGTCGATTAAGAAACAAGCACCATTAGGCACGCCAAGAAGGTCTCCTTGTGTAGTTTGTAAGGTTGCAAAAGCACAATTTCCATTGTCGCTATTAAACACCAAATTGTATGGAGGGAAGTTGATAGCATATGCACCAAAGCCAGAGTATGAAGGAAAACCACCACTCACGCATACATCTACCAAATAAACACCATAACCATCTACTGTTGGGTCTTCAGGGCAATATGCTTCCCATTCAACTACAACAGGTGTTAAAGAAACTAGCAATGCTGGCCCTGCTACATCATAACAGCCATCTACTGAACCATTGATTAATGGTTCGATAGCACCATTTAAATCAAATGGAGTAGGTAATGCTGGGTCGTAGTTGATAGCATATACTTGATACTCACCTGGTTCTGGGTTTTCAAATACACCATTTACACTAACTTGTAAGATGATACCATTTAGTGTCAAAACATAAGCTTGTGTAAAGTCAGAATTGAAGTTTGTTGCTGCAAAAGAAACGTTGTTGTCTTCTGAGCAAGAGAAAGCATCTGGTTTGTCAGAATTTGGGTCTCCAATAATGCCAGCTTGAGCTAAACAGTCAGAAACAAGAATTTCGATTGTACCTGTAGAAGCTTCCATACCATCTGTAACTGTATAAGTTAAATTGATAGCTCCTGTAAAGTTGGCAGGGATATTATCAATCGTTACTGTTCCGTCTGGAGCAAAGCTAATTAAGATGTCGCCATTTGTACTTTGAACATCAGCCAAGCTAAACGCATCATTATTAGGGTCACTTGCACCTTCTAAAGCATTGAAACTAACAGAACCTGCACCAATAGAAACGTTTAGTAGAATAGGTGTAAGAACAGGAGGAGCATTACAATCATCTATCATAACAGTAATTGTTGTTGAAGCATCTGCACATGGAGGAACACCCATTACGGTATAAGTAAGAATAGCATTTCCTTGATTTGAAGGAACGATAAACATATTGTTCATTACATCGTCAGGGTCAGTACTACTCCAAGCACCATTCATGTCGCCTGTCACTAATTGCATTAAGTCATACATTGTGCCAGCATCTTCTTCGCAGAAAGCACTAGCAGGAGTCATAACAGAAGCATCGGCAGGGTCAGTACATTCTACTACGTCGTCTTCGCAAGCAGGAATAGCTATATCAAAGCTTGAGTTTCCACAAGAAGTACCATTTACACTTACACTAATTGTTGTGGCAGCATCGCCAGCAGTAGCTGTATAAGTTTCTATTGTATTTCCGCTACAAGCATCACTTATAGTTGTCGTACAAGTTGCTACATCATAAGAAGTAGTAGGTGTTTGTGGTTCAGGGAAAATTTGAACATTACCAGCATCAATTGTAGTTACATTACCATCGCACATCACAATAGCACTTAGCACTAAACCTTCTGCAAGACAGTTATCAACAGTTGTTGTTGTAATCATTACAGCATCATCATTTTCACCAGAAAGATTATTTCCGTTTGCTTGCCATTGAACTGTATAAGGTAAGTTGCCACCTGTTGCAACAATAGAAGCCATAAGCATTTCGCCAGTACAAACACTACCAGAAACACCTGTTGATAAAGCAAATGAAGCACATGCTGGATTAGGTTCGCAAACAGGTAAAGTAACCATTACTGCCATACCCATACAAGTTGCATCCGTCGCATCAACTACATTTACAGAAATAGTTGAACCATTACCAGCAGCCATTACCATAATAGGAGAAGAATCGCCACTCGCCCAAACTGTTCCATTCTCATCTACTACATTATACATACCACTTGCATCTGTTGCCGTGAAACTAACTTCAAAAGAAGCATTTGTATCATCAACACACATTGCCATAGTTGCAGCTACATTGCTTATAGCACATACAGGAGTTACAACGCTACAATCTGGCAAAGTAACCATTACTGCCATACCCATACAAATTGCATCAGCCGCATCTACTACATTTATTGAAACATCGCCACCTGTTGCATCAGCAATTGTTACCATAATAGGAGAAGAATCACCACTTGCCCAAACTGTCCCATTTTCATCTACTACATTATACATGCCACTACCATTAGTTGCTGTAAAGCTAACTTCGAAAGTTGCAGCAGTACCTGCACACATTGCCATAGTTGCAGCAACATCTACGATAGCACAAACAGGAGCAGGCTCACACATAGGCAATACAACATCTACTGCCATACCCATACAAGTAGCATCCGCCGCATCAACTACATTTGCTGCAATCGTTGAGCCATCGCCAGCTACTGTTACCATGATTGGAGACATTGCACCATTTGCTAAAACATTGCCGTTTGCATCTACAACATTATACATGCCGCTTGCATCGGTTGCCGTGAAGCTAACTTCAAAAGAAGCATTTGTATCATCAACACACATTGCCATAGTTGCAGCTACATTGCTTATAGCACATACAGGAGTTACAACGCTACAATCTGGCAAAGTAACCATTACTGCCATACCCATACAAATTGCATCAGCCGCATCTACTACATTTATTGAAACATCGCCACCTGTTGCATCAGCAATTGTTACCATAATAGGAGAAGAATCACCACTTGCCCAAACTGTCCCATTTTCATCTACTACATTATACATGCCACTACCATTAGTTGCTGTAAAGCTAACTTCGAAAGTTGCAGCAGTACCTGCACACATTGCCATAGTTGCAGCAACATCTACGATAGCACAAACAGGAGCAGGCTCACACATAGGCAATACAACATCTACTGCCATACCCATACAAGTAGCATCCGCCGCATCAACTACATTTGCTGCAATCGTTGAGCCATCGCCAGCTACTGTTACCATGATTGGAGACATTGCACCATTTGCTAAAACATTGCCGTTTGCATCTACAACATTATACATGCCGCTTGCATCGGTTGCCGTGAAGCTAACTTCAAAAGAAGCATTTGTATCATCAACACACATTGCCATAGTTGCAGCTACATTACTTATAGTGCATACAGGAGTTACATTACAAGTAGGTTCATCATAAGTTACTGCTGTCGAAGAGCAAGTTGCATCTGAAACAAATGTTACAACTACATCTACGCCTGTTTCGCCATCAGCTACTAAGTTTGAAACCATACCACTTGTTTGACCTGCTGTAATTGTGCCAAGAGAGTTTCCGCCAACTTCAATTTCCATCAAACCAGTAGGTTCATTGCTATAAGATACATTTACTGTTAAATTATATGTTCCATCAGTATTACATTCAGGTGTTACACTATCAATGCTAATAGTACAAGGTGCTGGCTGACAATCAGGTAAAGCAACATTTACTGTTGTACCCATACAAGTAGCATCGGCAACATCAACAACATTTACATCAACAGACCCACCTGCTGCGTTAGGCACGCTTACAGAAAGGGGAGAAGTAGCACCAGTTGCCCAAACAGTACCATTTGCATCAACAACATTGTAGCTACCACTACCATTTGCAGCAGTAAAGCTAACATCAAAAGTTGCAGCAGTACCATTACAAGTTGCTGTTGTAGCACTTACGCCTGTGATAGCACAAGGAGTAGGTTGGCAATCAGGTAAAGCGACATTTACTGTTGTACTCATACAAGTAGCATCGGCAGCATCAACAACATTTACATCAACAGACCCACCTGCTGCGTTAGGCACGCTTACAGAAAGGGGAGAAGTAGCACCAGTTGCCCAAACAGTACCATTTGCATCAACAACATTGTAGCTACCACTACCATTTGCAGCAGTAAAGCTAACATCAAAAGTTGCAGCAGTACCATTACAAGTTGCTGTTGTAGCACTTACGCCTGTGATAGCACAAGGAGTAGGTTGGCAATCAGGTAAAGCGACATTTACTGTTGTACTCATACAAGTAGCATCGGCAGCATCAACAACATTTACATCAACAGACCCACCTGCTGCGTTAGGCACGCTTACAGAAAGGGGAGAAGTAGCACCAGTTGCCCAAACAGTACCATTTGCATCAACAACATTGTAGCTACCACTACCATTTGCAGCAGTAAAGCTAACATCAAAAGTTGCAGCAGTACCATTACAAGTTGCTGTTGTAGCACTTACGCCCGTAATAGCACAAGAAGCCGTAGGGCAATCTAACGAGGGGGAAAAGTTCGCTCCATCAGGATAATTGTTGGTGTAAGTTACTGTATTTCCTCCATTTCTAACACTTAAATTTAAAAATGGGTCTAAAACTAAGGCAGCATCAACCGTTGCATCAACTACATCAAAACAAAGTTGTCCAACAGGACTCCAAGTATTTTCATCAATTGAAATGGCATTAGCTTCACCATTATCATAAATCCATGCAATGCTAATAAATCCAAAACCAGTAAAATCATTGTGGTCAGTTGGATACAAGCCTGTATTGAAGCCCAATTCAGTATAATTTCCGCTATAACCTAAGGCAAGTTCACTATATTGTCCATAGAAATTACAGTTACCGACAGTTAAAGGGCCTGCTCCTGCACCAGATTTAATTTCAATATTCAAACAGAATTGTGGAACTACTCCCGAACAATCTACTGTATTGTTACCAAAGCGTACATCTACTGTTTGAGCATTTGCAGTCAAATAGCCTACAAACAATAAAGACGCTATGAACAGATTAACAAATGTAATCTTTAAATTATTCATAATCTAATATTTAGTATTTAATTTAATTATATTTTTTTAGTTTAAATAAAAGAAGTCAAAAGAATTACACTTCTAAGTCTTGTTTTGAATGAAGAAGTATTTAGAAAAGTAAAATATTTTACTTTTCTAAATACTAGAAATGGTGATAGTAAATAAATTTAACTACTACACTCTAATAAGTGCCAAGCACTATAATTATTTTTGGCTAGGTACTTACATTTACTAAATAGGGTGTAACTACTACCTAATTTTATTTTGTAAGTACCAAGTACTATTTAATAAAGCATTCGTTTAGTTGCTAACGCATTGACATTGAAGGTATTATCTTGTACTGAAATGCCCAAAAACTCCTGAACGACTACTTAATACACAATACACTGTAATATAAGTTTTTAAGGTTTGTTTCATAGAAATGTTATGGTAATCGAGGTGGAAGGCACTTTAAAAGTGCCTTCCACCTAAATACTAAAAAAAGAACGACATGCCCTTGTTGGTGTTATCACCAACAAGTTGTTACGAAAAAATACGCTATTTATCCTTTTAGTTGCTGGTGATAACACACAGCAACGGCGAGAGTTGTCGTTTTTTTAGAATAAAATAACATGCAATAAAAAGGCTAAAATGCCAATTACTTAAATTACAGTGTACTTAATAATGCTAATATTAGTAAGCTATTTAATAATTTCTTTTTTAGTGTGTAACTATCATTTTTTCAATTGATTTTTCTAAACCATTATTTATCGCAATAAAATAATATCCGTTAGTATATTGGCTAACATCTAATATTAAACGAGTATTAAAAGTTTTGAATGTATCAACAACCTTACCTGTTACATCAGTAATTGTAATTGTTGAAACTTTAGTTTGAAAAGGTTATTGTTTAAAGTATTTTCTATGTGTAATGTATGTAAAATAAGATGTTTTTTATGGCCAAATAGCTGGTGTAACTAAACGTCCATTATTAGACTTTAAAATATCAAAATCATCAACTCCATCAACAAATTTATCCATGTTGATATCTGCACTAAAATAATTGAGAAAGCCCCCTGTTTGTTGAAATAAAATATCAAAATCATTATCGCCATCAACAAAGCCATCACCATTAACATTTCCTGCAATCATTCCAAAAGAGCCATCACCTAAGCTTAACATTTGCGGAGGGCCACCTGCCGAAACATCATTTCCAAGAGTCAAATCATAAGTTGAATTACTAGGCACGATAGCATTAGCCGTGCGAATAGGTAAGTGATTTCTATGGCGAACTATAAAGTAATAAGCTGTACCAGCCGTAATACTTGAAAAAGTAACAGCACTTACGCCATCAGTATCTACAATATCTCCATTGCTCAACAATACTGCTGCACGTCTTTCTACAACTGTTGCTGTCGAACCACCAGTGCTTGCTTCTACCAATACCCAGTCAGTCATTGTTGGCGGAATAGCACTCAATGTTTCATCACCTTCATTGGCATTTGCACCATAGTTCCATGGCGATACATTATAAGGTTGGGCTAAAGGCATGATAGGTTGATTGCCTAAAAATGGGCTAGGGTCTTGCAATGAAGTTGTCATACTACCACCGCTATAAGGCCCTTGCAAAAATACTTTTAAGCTAACAGGTACGCCTACTGCTGCCGAACAGTCTATTACGCCATTGAAAGGCGATAATGTTCCTGTTGTATGTGTTGTGCTACTATTTTGTTCATCATTGAAGCCAAGATAAGTAGCATCGAAACCTAAGTTTGGCCCTTGCCCTGTATCTACTACATCGAAACAAAATTCGGCTACATCACTCCATACAGCACTACCAATCGCTACGTTTGGCGTTGGCAGACCAGAACCTGTACCATTTGACCACAAAAGATTGTAATTGATTTCTCCATCACCACCAGATTGCTCTAAAAAACCAAAACCAGGGTCATAGGCATAGCTATTAGGATTGCCTGCCGTGTTTGTAAAGTTGAGTGCTGTATGAGTTGGGTTAGAAATTGCATTAGCATTATAATCTACATAAATCGTAGAGTTGCCAAGATATGCAATACTTGTGCTAGTTGTTTTTACTTGAAGTGTCACACAATATGTGTTTCCTGTGCAGCTTGCGTTAGCAAATTGTAAGTTAATTTCTGCCGCCTGTGTATTTGCATTAGCAAACAAAAATAACATGAAAAAGCCTAAAGCCTTAGATAAAAAAGTACGAGTTTTAGTTTTCATAGTTGAACGTTTATTAAAAATAACAATATGGTGTGTAAGAAATTTATTCATTTACATATGCTTTTTAAATGTAAAAAACAAAATTATGCCCTAAAATAGCTACTTTGTTCTTAAAATTGATATTTTTAAAGCTAAAATTTTCTAAAAAAATAGAAAAAGATAGATTTCTGTCTTTAACATGCTTTTTTATTCATTTTTTTACGTTCAAATGATATTCAGCACCAAAATATTTTTGCTTCTGAGATTAATAAAAAAATCTAATCGCAAGTATTATTTATATAAGACTAATATTTGATGACTAATGTATCGAAAATTTAAAATATTAGCATTTAACATTTTACTAGATGTTCAAAATTCTCTTTTATTAGCACTTTGTAACTAATTTAGATAGCAATAATCTTAATTAAAAAAATGAGCTTTTATTTATCTTTCTACTTTTTTGCTCAAAATAGTGTTAACTCCAAGCAAAAAAACTCATGTCAAACAATGAAATTGAAAATAAATATCATTTGTTTGCAACATGTTGTTAGGTAAAAAAATGAATGATTTATAAAAGTTAACAAACTTGACACAGATATGTTAGCACAAATTACTCTTATAATAAAGAGGGTTTGACATTTAGAAAGCTGTTTTGTCTTTTATATAGTACACTTTTTTATTGAAAAATAAAAGTTTTTTTTATGTAAAATACAAAAAAAACGTATTGATAATCTTATTGTTATAATTGCAAATTAATATGGTTTGCAATATACAAACTATGTGTCAAATTAGCAAAAACAAACCTATTACTTTTGCATAAAATAGGCAAGTATTTTTTGGAACATATATTCAATATTTTTTCAATAAGGCTTGGCACTTAACGATTTAGGCAGTAGCAATTTTGGCCAGAAAATGTCTTTTAGGGTTTGCATTTCAGTTTTTTCGCTCAAAAGTAGCACTATTTGGCTCAAAAGAACCTGACTAAATACAAAAAAGGTGACTTCTCTGACAAAATGTCTAAAGATAGTCACCTTTTCCTAGAACTTGTTTAGATTTTATTTTCAATGCCAAAAAAGTTGGATTTTACTCCAAACAGATGTTTTTTTGTGCTAGAAAATAAAGTTTAAACAAGCTTTAAATCTAAATGAGTAGCTAATAAATTAAAATGAAACTTAATGTTTGTTTAAGCACTATAAGAATCTGCATAAGACAATGTTACTTGAATGTCTTTCTGTATATAAAAATCAATAATTTCTTTTATTTTCGGCAGACTATCGGTTAGCTGCTCGAAAGAATCAATAACGAAATAAGTCTCTTGAAAGCGGTCTCTGATATAAGGCGTATTAAAAATGGTTTCTACATCATAAGGCACATGTTTTGGCACATTGCCTGTGCAGTAGCGAGATTCGCCCGCCGAAGACATAATGCCTGCACCATAAATTTTTAGAGCATTTTTTTCATACATCATACCAAATTCTATGGTGTACCAATATAGCCGAGCCATGATTTCAACGATATTCTTGTTGTTCAAGTATTGCAAGGTTATCGCACTAATTTCTTTGAGATAATTGCAGAAAAATGGCTCTGTTAGCATAGGTAGATGCCCAAAAACATCATGAAACATGTCAGGTTCTTCGATATATTTTAACTGTTCCATGCTTCGCAACCAAGTAGAGCAAGGAAAAAAACGATTGGCCATCAAACCAAAAAACTCATTATTAGGAACTAAGCCAGGTACTACAAAAATATTCCAACCTGTAAGCTTGCTCATTTCACGATTTACAACATCAAATCTCGGAATTTCATTTGCCTTAAAATGAATATGATTCATGCCATCTAAATAGGCTTGATTGGCCACACTCGGCAAGTGTTTCATTTGTTGGTGGTAAAGAATAGACCAAACTTTATGGTCTTCTGCTGTGTATTTTTCGTATTCTTGTTTTAGCTTATACTTTTCAAAAATGCTCATTATGTTTGTCTCTTAATTTTGTGAATAAATGATGAGTTTTGGCAAAATAAGAACAAAAATTACATTTTAATGACCAAATGTTCTTTTTTTTTTCAAAAAAATTAACTCTTTCAACCTAAATATGATAACGAACATTTGTTAGTTAAAGTTGTCAAAGAAATGAAATATTTATTTAAAGCTTGCCTAGTTATTAAATAAATTACATTTTAATCTAAATATGAAATCAAGATTTTTTTGACTAAAATGGTATGAAAATAGTGTTTTATACTTTTGTTTTTATCTTTTATCTATTTTTTTATATAAAAAAAAATAAGAGTATTTTGTGAAAAGCTTGTACTATAAAACTAATATTTTTATCATAACATTTAATGTTTTTCTTTGCAAGATAAACATTAATATTGAATTTGACTAATGCCTTGTTTGCCAATATTTTTGAGCATAAAATTCATATCTCGCACCGAGCTTATTGCATCAAACGAACAATCGCTAATAAGATATTGATTTAAGGCAGAGACTTCGCCAAAATATACGTTGGTATCTGTAAAATTGATTTGGCCAGAGCTATTAAAATCGCCAGCTAACAAGCCAGATTTTCCATTGCTCAAAAGCTGTAATTGGCCTGTTCCGCCCATTACATTGCTAGATATAGACATATCGTAAGTGGTGTTTGTCGAAAATAAAATAGCGTTGCTGCTCATAATATCAAGATGATTGCGATGGCGAACTACTACAAAGTAGGCTTCATTGGAAGTGCCATTTTCAAACGAAAGCATCGTGCCATCTATATTCACAACGCTGCCATCTGCCAATAGTAAAGCAGCTTTTCGAGCCACAATTTGGGTATTGTTGGTGGCATCTCGCAGTTCTACTAGCAACCAATCAACTGTATTTGTCGGAAAGTCTGCCGTATTTGCAAGCATTTCTACGCCATTGTAAAAATAAGGCGAAACATCGAAAGGTTGTGAAAGTGCCAATACATTTTCGTCTAATAAAATTGTTTGCATATTGTTGTTTGAAGCATCATAAGCACCTTCTAGCCAAACATCTAACGCAATTTGGACACCTAAATCACAAGTGACATCATCAATAGTATATTGTGTGATGATAGGAAAATGGTCTGACACATCGAACAAAGCATAAGCCAAATCATCTGAAATATCATTGTTTAGCGTACCACTCGGAACATTTACATTTGGGTCAATAATTGCTTTATTGTAGTGATAACCATCATTTCCAAACACCTCATAAGAGTTTAGATTATAGCTAATGCCTTGATTTCCATTGATAAGGTTATCGTTCATAAACTGAAAATCGAAGCGGTCGTCTAAGCCACCAGAAGCACCACCATTTGTGCCTGTATATGAGCTAGAGCGTGTCGATTGGGTAAAAAGCCGCCGATATGAATAAGTACTTCGTACCCATTGGCCAACTACATCATTTAAAACTTGCTGATTGTTTGTGTCCAACAAAATATCGTAGCCATCTTCGTTATCATTATAAAAATTGAAATCGCCACCAACAATAACATTGCTTTCGGCAGGTAGATTGTCTATATAATTGATGAGGTTTTGGCAAGCCGTAGCACGTTGAGCAATATTCGAAGAGCCATCGCTTGCTTTGAGATGTACGGCAAACAAATCGAGAAAAATAGTATCTTGATGGCAAGCCAAATCGTCTTCTTTGACAAATAAATGATAGTGCGAAATATCACGAGGCAAAGCATAAATTTCTGTTTGTGAGAGCAAGCCAAATTTATCGGCATCATAAAAAAGCATGTTTCCCAAGCCATAGCTTCCGAAATGATAATATTCGGCACGTTCAAAATTTTTATTGGTAGTTCGGTTTAGGGCGGCTACCAAAGAGTCATTGCCAAGCTCAGTATTGATTTCTACTGCCAAAATCAAATCGCTGCCATTGTGTGCTACAATTTGGGCAAAATCATTATTTCTAGTATAATTCAGGCCACCTGTTGCATAAGGATAGTTGAGCAAATTATACGACATAACATTTAAATTTGTTTGGGCTAAAAGGTCATTCGTTATAGCAATAAGCATAAAAATAAATACAATTTGTGCTTTTCTTATTGTGTAACTCATTAATTGTTAAGTTTTTGTGAGTGAAAAATCTTTTAAAATTAGTTCTTTTTTTTAAATTTTCTGTTTTTTTTCAAAAAAGAAATGGCTTTTTTTCATTTTTTTTAAAGTTGATGTAACAAGATTAAAAATAAAAAAAATTATTAGCTATAAAAAAAAACTTAAAGATTGTGTTTTTTAGCTAAAACTGCTTACATTTAAGCACTTACATCCGTTATTTTAAATGCCAAACTAAGTAGCCAGACAGATTCAATGCTACAAAGTGTGAAAAATAACGCACTGAATATCAATGTGTTAGCAATCAAACGACCTTTATTGAATAGTGCTTGGCACTTAACTTAATTCAAAAAAATAAAAAATGCCATCTTTAACAATTAGCAAAATTAGCTGTTACAGAACCGAAGATATTGACGAAAAAGACGAGCTTCGTTGTAGAATCATTATTGACAAAGCCAAGAAACATGAGTTGCGACACACTATGTTTGCAGGCGACAATTGGACACTCAACCGAAACTATACTTATCATAGCACCATTACTTTTGAACTGTGGGAAGATGATGATGATAGCCAAAAGCTATTGGGAACAACAACTTTTGGGCGAGATAGCAAGGGAGGCAGAGGAAGATATAAGAAAGACAAAGCAATATATGCTGTTTTTTTCGATATTGTAGAAGCTAGTGAACCAGCTACCGAAAAGCCGATGCCTGTGCAAGCAAAAGTGAAGAAAAAAGGAAAGGTAAAGGTGCGAAAGGCAAAAAAAGGTAAAGCGAAAAAAAATCAACCCAAAGAGGTGAAATATGAAGATTCGGCAGTTACACAGCAAGAAGTAACAGTAGAAGGAGCTTTTCCGAAGGTAAATTTCAAAAAGTGGTTTCGCCCAAGCGAACATGGTTTTAAATTTGGCAATGCTTTCAAATTAGACTTGCCTATCAAATTGCCGTTTATCGAAAAATTTGCTTCTTCTTATGGCTTGTGTGGCGGCATGTCGCTCATGGCTGCTGACTGTTATACACATGGCATTTCGATGCCTGCTGTTGGAAAAGCTCCCGAAACAGGCTCAAAATTGTATAGTTATATCTTGAATCGGCAGTTAGATACTTTTGGTGCTCGTTTCAAATATTTGATTAAGTTTTTTAAATGGTGGCGAATGTATAGCACCTTTGAAACCCAACAAGCTACGCTAAAAGAATGGACAAAACTAAAAAAACGCATTGATGAAGGAAAGCCTACGCCTTTGGGTTTGGTATATGTAGATGAGCAAACAGGCCGCTTGTGGGATAATCATCAAGTATTAGGCTATGATTATAAGCAAATTAGCAGTACAGAAATTCATATATATATTTATGACCCCAACTATCCAAAACGTGATGATGTATTTATAAAAGCCAAGCTGGATACTTCGCAAACCAACAAAAAAAATGTGCAACGGTTGATTTGCGATGAACATATTCCGAATTTGAGAACGAAAACAGTGCGTGGTTTTTTCATTATTCCTGTGAAAACTCGTAAGCCAGATTTTGCATAGAAAAATAAAAATTGAATTTTTTTAGCAAAAAAGAAAAAGCATGATACATCTTATTTGATATATCATGCTTTTTTATATTTTTTTTTGAAAGCAAACTTAAAAAGAAGATGCAATAAGCAAATTGATGTCCATAGATTTTAGCCCAAACCTTTCGCCTAGATGTTTATTAGTCAAACTACCTTTGTAGATATAAACACCTTGTTGAGTGCCTTTGCTGGCCCGAATGAGGTTTTGAATACCACGATAGCGATTTACATTGAGCAAAATAGGCGTTAAGACATGACTCAAAGCCGTTGAAGCTGTTTTGGAAACCAAAGAAGAAATATTGGGTACGCAATAATGTATGATACCATATTTGCTGAAAATGGGTTCTTTATGATTGGTCACTTTTGAAGTCTCGAAACAGCCACCTTGGTCAATGCTGACATCTACGATAACAGAACCTTTTTTCATACTAGCTACCATATCTTCTGAGACAACACAAGGCGAGCGGCCAGATTCGGAGTGAATAGCACCAATGACGAGGTCGGCTTCAGGTAGTTCTTTTCGCAAGGTATCTGGATTGATAGTAGAAGTATAAAGGCGTGTATGTAAGTTGTTTTGCAAACGCATAAGTTTATACACATTGTTGTCGAAAATGCGAACTTCTGCACCCAAGCCTAATGCTGCTCGTGTTGCAAACTCACCTACTACGCCAGCTCCCAAAACAATTACTTTGGCAGGCGGCACACCCGAAATACCACCGAGCAAAATGCCTTGTCCTTTGCCAAAATGACTCAAATATTGAGCACCAATTTGAATAGCCGAATAGCCTGCTATTTCGCTGATGCTTCTGACCATCGGAAAACTGCCCGACTCATCTTGAATATATTCATACGCAATAGCTGTTACTTTTTTGGCTATAAGCTGTTCTATATATATTGCTTTTAATGTTGGCAAATGGATAGACGAAAAAATGGTTTGATGTGTTCTTACTTGAGCCATTTCTTTGGGCGATAATGGCCCTACTTTCACTATAATATTGGCTTCAAACACTTTTTCGAGGTCATAAGCAATTTCTGCTCCTACTTCGCTATAATTTATATCGGAAAAGTTCGATTTTTTTCCTGCGTTGGTTTCCACAACCACTCTATGTCCATTATTGACCAACAAAGCTACTGACTCTGGTGTGAGTGCTACTCGTTTTTCTTGAAAGGAGGCTTCTTTGGGTACACCAATATATAGCTTGCTTTTTTTTGGCAACACTTTTAGTGCCATTTCTTGGGTTTGAAACCCAAATTGTGCAGATATCTTCGGATATAATGGCGTTTTTTCAGACATTTGTTGCAGGTTTTTTTAAGGTATATTATTTGCGTATATAAGTAGTCAGACAAAAATAAATATACAATCTCGTTGGAGCTAACACGCTGAACATCAATGCGTTAGCAACGAATAGGCCGTTTATTCAGCTATTTCCGCTTTGACGTTTTAATGACAAAAGGTGTTAAGATTTTTAAACAGTCTTGACTTTTTTTGGTTCGTTTTTTTGGTCAAGCAAAAAAATGAACAACAGTCGAAAAGCGGACTGCCTGAAAGACATAAGAACAAGACTATATAATCTTTTTTAAAACATACAAAATAACTATTAAATAAGTTTTGTCATAGTAGTTTCAAAGCGGAAATGGCTGCTGTTTATTAAATAGTGCTTGGCACTTTGAAGTGTCAGATACTATTTTTGTCTAGGTGCTTAGTTGGAGGTGCTTTTCTATGTTTATAACGCGTTCATTATTTTCTGTGATGCTGATATTAATGCTGGCAAAATCACTTAGTAAATGTTCAACAATTTGCGGCCATTCAATAAAACAATAAGCATTATTATCAAAAATATACTCTTCAATGCCTATATCGAAAGCTTCTTCTTCGCTATCCAACCTATACAAATCAATATGAAAAATGGAATGCCCATTTTTGGCTGCATACTCATTTACGATAGGATAAGTGGGACTATTGGCTTCATCTTTGCTGCCAATGACTCGGCAGAGTTCTTTAATAAAAGTCGTTTTTCCTGCTCCCATTTGGCCATAAAAAGCGATTTTTTTTTGCGTTCCACAAAAGGCTAAGACTTCTTTTGCTGCATGAGCTACTTCTGTTAAGGAGGATATGACGATTTTTTTTTGCATTTTTTTTTAGAAAAAAGAAGAGTATCAATAAATATTTATATATGGACAAAGTTACACAAAGTTTTTTTATAAAATGGCAAAAGGCTTTATTTTTTGAATGCTACTTAGTCCAAATACGTGTATTTAAATTGAGGTCGTTAATGATGTCGAAACACATACACAGTTCGGTGTAGCAACGCAAAATAGGTGCTTGGTCAAGCAAACTTTGCTTCATTTTAATTTCGAGAATATCCAAGTTTGAAATGGCAATATGTATATCTGTATCAACAAATGAGAGCTGAACATTAGTGTCAAATTTTTGTTTTAACTCCAAAATTCGTTCCAACATATTGAGACTCAGCAAATAGCGAGCTTCTACCTCGTCGGTGCTATACACAGCAAACTCTTTTTCAAACAATGGATTTTCTAAATAAACCAAATGGCCACGAGTGCTAACTTTTTGCATTGCCTTGCCAATAAAACCAAAATATCGCTCGGCAGTATCTGTCAAAACATAGGTTTCGCCCGAAAAATGCTTGTGAAAATCTGCTTTCATAAACAAGCCTTTAAAAATAGTATGATAAGTCGTTTTTGTATTGCCTTTGCTATCTCTTCTTTGGCTTTTATGCTCGGCATGAATTTCGGAAAACTCAAAATCTGTTTCGCCAATACGCCCTTTTACCCAGTCTTCGCCATTGTAACGGTCTATACTTGTTGTGAAAATGCCACTTTCATAAAATTCTTTTTGCGAAATGCAATAGTCTTTAGCATAGTTCAACTCAGGGTTAATAGCTTTTATCATTGCATCAATAATTTTGCTTTTAAACTCGCCACGATAATCTAAAACTGCACTTTGATGATAGACCACAAAAACAACAAAAATGACAGCAACAATTATTCCCAAAAATGGAAAAGGAATAGGCAAACTTATGTTTTGTGTCACAATAACAAGTGTAGCGATAAGTATAAAAACAATATAAGCAACAATGAGCAATTTTCGTTCTAATGTTTTTGCCAACATTTGGGTGCGATAGTTTTCAAACTCTTGCAAATGTGGCTGTAATTCTTGAGCTACTTGTTCGTATTTTTTTAACATTTTAGTGGAGTTATTATTTTTCAAAAAAAAATCGTAAAAAAGCAATAAATCTTTAACTTTTTTTAAGGAATCTATAATAATATATACCTCTAAAAAAGGAGTCAAAGTTCCAAACAAGTTAAAATAAAAAAAATAACTGTTTGTTTTTGCATAAATTTGGCATAGTATAAAAAAATAGCCATTCTTCACAAAATTTAGACCGAGTAGCAATGCAAAAACAAGGCGATAAATATTTTTTTTAAGGTCTGTTACCAATATTTAACCTATCTCTAAATATTTGACATAAAAATAATGTAGCTATATTGCTTTTTATACGTCATATAATTGTAAATGTATAGGTGTGTTAGTTTTAGTTATCTAAAAAAAAGTTAATAACTTTGCTTTAACACAACCAAAATTAAAGAGATATTGTTTTTTTTACATATTTTTATAATGTATTAATGCAGTCAGACAAACAGAATATTAATTAATGCTTGGCACTTAATACACTGTAAAGCAAATTAAGTAAGATTTATTATATTTGCATTTAAAAAAA
>JBMZCV010000051.1:0-29441 GCA_049613665.1 Chitinophagales bacterium
ATTTCTTTCTCTTATTTCTACAAAAGTTTGTACGCCTAATGGATATGCTTTCATGGTTACTATTTTAGGTAAAGATAGTGCTTTTTTGCTATTTTTAAATATAAAATATTTTTCAAAGTAAAAAAACATTTTGTAGTGTATAAAACAATTATAACAGGTTTATTTTTTATCTCAAAAGCCTATATCTAAATAAATACACTTTTTTTTTATAATTTTGCCTTTCAAAGAATGTTTCAAGATAATTTCTTTAATATCGAACAATTTATTTCTAATGTTTCACTAAATAGCCTAACATTGGGTATCTATTTTTTATTCAGCAAAGCAAACAACATAAGTGACAAATAAAAAATCAACAACTTTAGATAGATTAAAACACAAATATCGCCTCGTGATATTGAATGATGACACGCTAGAGGAAAAATTTTCTTTTCGCCTCTCAGAACTCAATATTTACATTTGGTTAAGCACGCTATTGGTGGTTTTAGTAACTTTAACAGTGTTTGTCATTGTCATTACGCCACTCAAAGAATATATACCTGGATATGGCGATACAAGTATGCGACGGCATGTTTTTGAGGTAGCCGAAAGCACGGATTCGCTAGAAACTGTCATTTTAAAACAACAAGCTTATATCGCTAATATTCAAAGCTTATTGGCTGGCGAAAATGGAACTATGGGACGCAGCAAAACGGAAGAGGAAGAAGACAAAGGTTCGTATGCAGACTCGGTAGATTTAGGCAAAATTTCGCAAGAAGAACTCGATTTGCGTGAAGAAATAGAGCAGCAAGACAACTTCGATTTGTTGGGAAGTATAGAGGCAGATCCATATTTCTCAAACAGTATGGATATGTACTTTTTCGCACCCATAAAAGGCTATGTTAGCGATGGTTTCGATACCGAAAAAGAACATTTCGGCATTGATATTGTCGCACCTGAAAATGAAGCAATAAAAGCTATTGCAGATGGTATAGTTGTGTTATCGGATTGGACGCTCGAAACAGGCCACCTGTTAGCTATTCAACACCCCAACAACTTAATATCTTTTTACAAGCACAATTCGGTTTTGTTGAAAAAAGTAGGTAACTTTGTTAAAGCAGGCGATGCCATTGCAATAATCGGAGATACTGGCGAAGGTAGTACAGGGCCACATTTGCATTTCGAACTTTGGCACAATCAAACACCTGTTGATCCTTTGAACTATATCAATGTAAATTAAGTGTCAAGCTGTCACTTCAACGAAATACCCCAAAATATTTGAACAATTGCTTAAAATTGTTCGTAAAACTCAAACACACACAACTTATGTTCGGTTCAAAAAAGAAAAAAGTAGAGAATAAAGCTAAAGGCAAAACAAATAAGCAAAGTTTTGCGACTAGCCACAATCAAATCAATCAAGGCACACGCATTGAAGGCGAAATTACTTGCGAAAGTGATATTCGTATTGATGGAGCTGTAAATGGTTATCTGTTGGCAAAAGCAAAAGTCGTTATTGGTGAAACAGGTACTGTTTTGGGCGATATTGTGTGCGAAAATGCCGATGTTTCAGGCAAACTAGAAGGCACTATTCGTGTGAAAGATGTGTTACACTTGAAAAGTACTGCTAACATTAAAGGCGATATCATCACACAAAAACTCATTGTCGATTCAGGGGCTATTTTGAATGGAACTTGTAGTATGAAAATGGATGGCGAATTTGAATTTACATTAGACCGCATTACTCCAACCGCTTTTTTAAATCAAACTAGAGCAACAAATGGCGAAGCAACCGCAAGACCAAAAGGACAAAAAAGCACTGCTAGATAGCAGCTATGTTCGCTATTCGAGCGTAGGTTTTCAGATGATAGGCATTATATTGTTAGGCACTTTTGGTGGCATTGAGTTGGACAAGTATTGGCAATCTAGCCCTTTGTTTACGATTCTATTTGTCGTTTTGGCTGTTGTATTTGCAATGGTTATTGTGATTAGAAGTGTAACGAAAAAATAAGTTTGGCTTTCACTAAAAGCTTGACTTTCAGAGTTTTTTATTTTACTATAAAAATATATATTTTGGAAATAAGGCAAATTTTTAGGCAAATAAATATGCTGTGCATCAGCATTGGACTGCTTTTAGCTGGTCTTCATGCTTTTAAGCTATTGGGCGATACTCCCAATTTTGTATGGATAGTTTATGTATTTTTGAGTGTATTATTATTTCTAGTAGTAGGAATAGCTGCAACTTCAAAAAATGTCGAATCACCAAGCCAGAGTTTGACTATCGTTTTGGGAGCAATGATTATAAAATTTACGATGAGTCTATTGCTTATTATTGTTTATGTAGTGTTTGCTCGGCCAGAAAATGCGTTTTTTATCATTCCTTTTTTCTTACTTTATCCTATTTATACTGCTTTTGAGGTACATTTTTTAATTCAAATATCGAAAAAAGAGACGAAAAAGATTGATAAATAGCAATATTTTTAACATTAAAGTATTTTTTTAATTTATGGAAAATAAAAATGCTTACAATATATTTTATGAAGGATTGAAAAACTATTTGCCTTCAAAATCATTACATCTCATTGCATTGCTTTTGGCAAAACATCATGTTTCGTTAAAAATAACGCCTAAAAGAAGCACAAAATTAGGCGATTATAGGCCACCTTTTGGCAAAAAAGGGCATCGTATTTCTATCAATGGCGACCTCAACCAATATGCCTTTCTCAACACTTTGATACATGAGCTTGCACACCTAGTTACATATGAACAATATGCTCAAACCGTAAAATCTCATGGCATAGAATGGAAGCAAAACTATCAATCGTTGATTCGTGATTTTTTGAATAAAGATATTTTTCCCACAGATTTAGAAAAAGAAATAGACAACTACATGCAAAATCCTTCTGCAAGTAGTTGTAACAACCCTGATTTATTTTTAGCTTTTCGCAAATATAATAAGAAAAAAAGCAATACAGATGATTTTTGGATAACAAAGTTAGTAGAAGAACTAGAAGACGGAGAAAAATTTGTGTCGAAAAACAAAGTTTTTGTGAAAGAAAATAAGCTGCGAAAATGGTATAAATGCACCGAAATAGCGACAGGTAAAATCTTTCGCTTTCATCCGTCGGCAGAAGTTTTTGTAAGCGAAAAAGAATGGCTGAATGAATGGACACAAAAAATGATGCAGAAAAATGAAACACAAGTAGAAAAACCAAAAATTGCACTTAAAGATTTGCCTAAAGATAGCTTGTTTAAGATAAAAAAACGCTTTTTTGTGAAAGGGCGAAAATTGCGAACACGCTATGAGTGTAAAGAAACAATAACAGGAAGTTTATATACTGTTGGAGCAAATTATATGGTAGAAGTCGTTTCAGAAAATGGAAATTAAGTGCCAAGAAGCACCAATTAAAAATGTTAGCTCTCGCAATTTGCAACATAAAACTTATTCAACTCACAAACAAATCAAAAATATGAGCCTTTTTCGTTTCATTTTAAAAATATTTCTACCTTTGCAACTATAATTTGAAACATCAAATCTAAAATACCTTCATTCAATCATACATAAAATATATACTTTATAAACATGCAGGAACAAAAAGAAAAAGTAGAAATTGTTCGAGAAAGCGAGATAAATGTTAAAGTAGGTTTAGACAAAACTAACGTGCCTGTTTCGATGAAATGGCAAGCAAGCGATAGCCCTTATAAAAATGGTCAAAATTGCAAGGCAATGATGCTTTCTATCTGGGACGAAGCTGCAAAACAAAGCTTACGCATAGACCTTTGGACAAAAGAAATGACGATAGAAGAAATGCAATTTTTCTTTTTCGAAACCCTTATGACTATGAGTGGTACTTACCTAAAAGCTACAAATGATGCAGAAATGTCAGAAAAAATGAAATTATTTGCTCGTGATTTTGCGATGCACACCAAAATACATCAAAAAAAATAGGCACAATATTTGGTATATCTATAATAAGTAACAACGTTTTAGAATCACTATTTATTGTAAATAGTCCACCAAATTTATTTCACAAATTGCAGCGACTAATATTTTACTTCTAAAGGTGTGAGGGCAAATCGTTTTATTATTAAATGGTGCTTGGCACTTATCCTTATTTTGTAACTATTTATGCTGTGACAATTTTGTTTAAAAATCCACAACTAACAGTTACCTTATTTTTAATTTTTCTTTCCCTTGAAACATAAAACAAAAGGTTGGCTTACATTTATTGCTACGATACTTTCAATATTTTTCATTATTGCTTGCAACAAACCCAAAAATGAATTTATTGCTTTTAATGGCCAAACTATGGGTACTTATTATGCTATAAAGTATGTAGATAAAAATGCTAATTCTCACAAAAAAAAGGTTGATGAATTGCTAAAAACATTCAACAACTCGGTTTCTACTTATATACCTACTTCAATTATTTCACAGGTCAATCAAGCACCTGCCGATAGTTTGATTCAAGTTGATGAATATTTTGCAAATGTTTTTCGGGCTGCAAAAGTGATATATGAAGCTACGCAAGGACACTTTGACCCAACTGTGATGCCGCTTGTTAATTTTTGGGGATTTGGCTACGAAAAAAACAAAAAAAAGTTTGAAAACCCACCTATCGACTCCCTTCTACAATTGGTAAACTTTGATAAAGTTGTTTTATTAGACAGTTTAAGTAATGAGCATAAGAAAATATTTTTTGTCAAAAAGGATACCAACAATATTCAACTTGATTTTAGTGCCATTGCAAAAGGCTATGGTGTAGATATGATTGTCGAACTTTTGGAGAGTAAAGGCATCGACAATTATTTGATAGATATTGGTGGCGAACTTAGAGCAAAAGGCAACAACGCAAATAATAAAATCTGGCGAGTAGGCATCGACAAACCTATGGAAGATGTCAAAAAACGAGATTTGCAACAAATCATTAGCCTACACGATAGAAGTATTGCTACTTCAGGCAATTATCGCAATTTTTATGTGCAAAATGGACAGAAATATGTGCATACTATAAATCCAAAAACAGGTTTTTCCGAAATATCTAACCTTTTGAGTGTCAGTGTTTTAGCTGAAAAATGTATGGTAGCTGATGCTTATGCAACTGCTTTTATGGTAATGGGATATGAGCAAGCACGAAATGTCGTTTTGAAAGACAATAAGCTAGAAGCATTGTTTATTTATAGTGATGCAAAAGGAGTGATTAAAACTGATTTTACGGAGGAAGTTATGCTCATTCGATAATTTTTTTTAGCTTCAAATACCTTATTTCAATAACTCGTTTATATCATCTATCAAACTAAAATCGCCAGGAGGTTTGGCGTGTTCTGCTACTATGTTTCCAGCTTTATCTATCAAAACATGACGTGGCAAGCTTGTAAGTATTAATGTTCTGGAAGCATCTTCGTGAAAATTCCTATTCATCAAATAATGCTCTCCTGTAACATTGTGTTTTCTAATAGCACGTTTCCATTTACTTTTTTTGCTATCGGAAGACAAGTGCAAAAACACAACATCTTTATTCCGAAAAGTTTGCTTTACACGCTGCATAGACGGCATTTCCATTAAACAAGGCTTGCACCACGAAGCCCAAAAGTCTATATAAACAACCTTTCCTTTATACTTTTGCATTAATTTGTGGAAAGTCATAGAAGACTTTTTTTTCATAATATGCAGGTTTGCTCCCTTTGGCATAGGTGCAGATAAAGCATTTTCTAACTTCTTGTATTGCTTCGCAACTATTGTTTTTAACTTATTATTATTGTTTGAGGTTGTAAAATCCCTATAATATTCTGGCAAATCACTTGTTTCTGTGTTTATCATATTGACAGCCAAAATAGCTAAAGCATGGTGCAAAATTTGGCCAGAAAATTGTTGTTTTGCAAAATTATAGGCTTGCTTTACCCAACTTATAGGTTGTTTTTTTACTTCTTGCATTGTTTCTGTTCGCAAACACAAATGACGCAAATGATTGTCCAAAAATGTCAAATATTGGTTGGAATGATATATATTTTCGTCCAGATTCGTTAACTTCTCACTAGCAAAAGCCAAATACATATCTTCGCCATTGTCATTTTCTTCATTTTTATGAAAAAAGTAGGTGCTTATGCGATTGGCAAAACGATAGTTTGTTTCATTGGCCATCAATTCAAAAAAAGTGGGCGAAAGCTGCTGACATTCCCAATAGTTATTTAAAAAATATACCTCCTCTTGACGCACTTTTTCACAATACTGTTTAAATTGTTCAACATTTCGTGCCAATTTCATTTGAGCAAGGTGTTCAATTTTTCGATTTTCTGTTTCAAACTTTCGTCCAAAAGCTTGCAAAAAACGGTTTTCAGCAGACACATTTCCTCTATATCGCACTGTTTTTAGCATTGGATAGCTATCAAACTTGAGTGATAAGGTATCTCCTATTTGCAAAAAAATGGGTAGGTTTTGGTCATTGTAAACGCAACGAAAAAGCATTGCTTGTGTTAGCGAAATAGTTAACGAAAAATTCCCATATTTATCTGGAATTATCTCATAATTTTCAGTAGCAAACAGTAGGTTTTCAGCCTCAAAAACAATAGCTGTTTCCGAAAAATTTTCGCCATTTTTCGTTGCTATCGGATTATCAATTTTGCCTTTTATAAAAGCCGTAGTAGGCAATGCTATCTTTTTTTGAACAACGCTCGTATCTTTTTTTGGCTTTATTGAAACAGCATCTAGCTTTTTGTTTTTAGCGTGCAACAAGGAAGTAGTAAGTGCTTCACGAGGTATATTTTCGCAACTGATAGCTAATAAACAGACAATTATACATAAAATCTTATTCATATGTATTATTAGTAAAGTGAGTATAGAATAGTGTATTTGACTGACTAAAACAGCATTTATTCATGCAAAGTTAGCAACTTTTTTTTATGAAATGCTTTTTAGGTCATAAGAATATTTCGCTCACATAAAAAAAAGCATTGCCAAAAATTATTTGACAATGCTTTTGCATTATGAATAAATACCTGCCTAAACTTATGTTATGGCAATATTATTTACTTATTTATTTTTCTTTCTATTCTTTGTTTTTTGCTTCAATTTAGCAGCTTGTTCTGGAGTTAGTTGAGCTGCAATAGCTTCTTTACTTGTACGTCTAATTTCATCTTGTTTCTCCATTTCTGTAAACATATTAGTATATTCTTTTGCAATATGACTATTTTGTTTTATGTTTAGGCTAATTTTTTTATCCAAAAATTTTGTAAACATCAATGCTTTTTCACTTGGTGAAGGTTCGCTATTTTTACCTATCAAACTTTTAGATGTTTCAAGTTGTTCAGGCGTTAATATGGCTGAAAGTTGTTTTTTGTAGCTTTCTCTTATTTGTTTGCCTTTGCCTTTCAAGCTAATTAGCTCACGTTTGTCAGTTGCTGTTTCACGTTTGTCACGCAACTCTTCCAGAGTCACAAATAATTCTTTATTCAAGTTTACAACTTTGCTATATTGGCCTCTATCTAAGCCCAAAGCTTCATTCATTTTGCTACTACGCATTTCGGCTTTGTCAGTAGGAGTCAATTTAGGGTGTTCCTTAAAAGCTGCTTTTTGTTCATCTGTCAAAACACTTCCAATACTTGTCATTGCACTTTTTCGGGCTGCTCGATTAGCAATTTTTGTATTGATAATATTGATGTTATTTTTATATATAACACTATATTGTTCTTTTGTTAAAGTAATTTCTTTATTCAAAGCATCGGTTAAAGCTTTTGCTTTTTCTTCAGGAGTTTTTTTAGACTTATCTGCTTTTTCTGCTTTTGTAAAAGTTGCTTTCTGTTTGGCAGTACTGCCTCGCTGTGCATAGGTGTTTTGTGCAAACAAGCCCATGATAGCTAATGCTAAAAATAATCGTTTCATTTTCTGTTTAATTTAAATTGTGTAAAAGTATATTTGTTGTATTAAGTGTTAGGAGCGATTTATACTACAAATTGTGGAAGCTAATAAATATACTGTTTCAATACATTAGAGGTTGTTTAACTTTTGTTTTTGATGCTGAAAAAGCTAGCTTTTTTTAAGCTGAAGGATAGAATTTAAACAGCCTCTAAGCACAAATCGATATTTTTATTCACATAGTGTCTGATATTTAGATATTTTGAGTGATTGAAAGTTTAATAAAAACCGAAGATAACGCTTTTTTTAGCTATAAAAAAGTAAAAAATTAAACTATTTCCTCACATTCCTTAAAAATACGATGCTCACAAATAGCACAAATATTTGGGTCTAGCTGCTTATAAATGGCAATAATAGCTTCTTTTTTGCTCACAAAAATATTTTCTTTGCCAAAAACATCAATATAAGTTTCTGATTGAATATAATGCCGAGCCTTTTTTTTCAAGCCACTAATATATAATTTTCCGCCTTTTGCTTGCCAATTTTCTGCTTCGGCTGCCAACATTTCTACACCAGCAATATCTATCAAATTGATGCCATTCGCAATAATCAACAGATTTTTGTGCCTGCCTTTTCTAATACTATACAAGACATCTGAAACATGATTGACTGCTCCAAAAAACAAAGAACCATCTATGCGTATAATTTTTAGCTGTGGGCATTCTTCTAAAATAATGTTGTCTTTTTCAGCGTTTTTTCTCTCTTGCACTTTTCTAAAACTACGATTTTTGAGCAAGGGATTTGGCGATAAAGAAATGATACGAGGCTGCGAAATGCGTTGTAGATGAAAAATGAGTGAGAAAATGACACCTATATAAATCGCAAATTGTAAGTCGAGAAATAAAGTCGCTAAAAAGGTAACAAACAATACTGTCGTTTCGCTTTTGCTTGTTTTAATAATATTTTTGATACTTTCTAGGTCTATCAATCCAAAACCGACTAAAAAAATGACGGCCGCCATAGCTGGCATTGCCAAATATTGTGTAAGTGGTGCTAATAGAAACAATAAAAGTAGCAAAAAAATGGCTGCAAAAATGCTTGATAATGGAGTTTTTGCACCTGCTTCAAAATTGACAGCCGAGCGAGAAAATGAACCAGAACTCATATAGCTAGAACAAAAACTGCCTACAATATTTGCCAAACCTTGCCCAATAAATTCTTGATTGCTATTGAGCCTTTGCTTGCTTTTGGTCGCAATAGTCCGACTGACCGAAACAGCTTGCACTAACCCTAATAAAGCTATTGCAAAAGCATCAGGAGCAAGTATAGTTAGTGCCTCAAAAGAAAAATTTGGCATACTTAGTGGTGGCAATTGTGCCGTAATTTGGCCCACTAAAGCAATATTATGACCATTGATGCTTGCATAATAACACAAAGCACTACCAATAATGATACTAACCAACATATAAGGCAAACGTTTCAGAAAAATTTTACAAAAAACTGCTATACATAAGGTAACGCTACTAAGTCCTAATACATATATATCTGTGTAGTCAAGGTTTTTGAAAAGAAAAATCCATTTTTCGAGAAAAGATAAAGATTTTGGCATACTGATGCCTAGCATATATTTGATTTGGCTAGTCATGATGAGCAACGCTGCACCAGCCGTAAAACCTATAACAACAGAGCTAGATACAAAATTGACCAACACACCCATGCGTGCCAAGCCTAAAAAAAGCTGAAAAAGGCCAGCAAGAAAGGTAAGTGTCAAAGCAAGCTGTATAAATAATGTTGTGTTTGGGTCGGCAAGTGGACTGATAGCTCCCAAAATAACGATAGATGTAGCCGTAGTTGGCCCTGTCATCAAGTGCCACGAAGAGCCAAACATCACGGCAATAATAGGCACAAACATGCTGGCATACAAACCATATTCGGGTGGCAAACCAGCTATCATTGCAAAAGCAATACCTTGAGCTAGTAGCACAATTGCTCCTGTTAGACCAGCAGCCATATCTGCTTTCAGGCTTTTGCGATTGACATGTTTTTGCCAAGCTAAAAAAGGAAAAATGCTTTGCTTATCTATCATGTATCAATCGTTTTTTTGAGCTTAGAAATTAAAAACTTCCTCATCGAAGAAAGTGCTAACAGTAAGCCAAATTGTGCGAGAAATACGAAATAAATATGCCCACAAAAATATGACTAAAGTCAAAGTAAGATACAAAAAGGTACGAGAAATAGAGCCATATAAAAGTAAGGAAATGCCGAGTAAAAAAAATATAAACAAACAAGTCAATCCGTAGCTAACAAACATTGCACCAAAATAAAAACCTATTTCAGGCATAAAATTTTCTTTACATTTTTCATTTACACAATGGTCGTGCATCTCGAAAATTTGGAAAAAGCTAAAAGGATTTTTATTGACAAACATACTTTCTTGCTGACAACGTGGACATTTTAAGGTTAAAATGCTCCATATTCTTTTGAAAAATCTAAACATATCGTGCTTTTTTTAAAAATAAAAGTAACTGTTTAAGGTGTGGGCTTTTGAGATAAAAATTAGGCTATTTACTTTTAGGCAAAGCTGCGGCATAAATAGAAATAGACATTTTTTAGCCAAAATTGTCACAACGTGAATAGCTACAAATAAAGGAAGATGCTATCAACACATTTTCAAGGCCTTAGCCATCTAAATAGGTTATATTAATTAGTGCTTGATACTTAGTGTCATGTCTTTGCTAAAAAAACTCAAAAAGAAAACTCAAAGCAGCTTTATCTGCCTTTACTAATATAAAATGATTACTTTTACTAAGTACCATAGATAATTATTTATTTATACATTTTTTATTTAAGAACAGATGTTTATAAAAAAATAAAAAATGTATTTTTAACTTCTTTAAAGCTTACTCATACAAAATAGTTTTTAATTATTAAGCATTTAACTACCTAAAATTGCTATTTTCTATCTTAGGAAATTTATTATTTTGCCTGTTTTCCTTCAATCATATCAATCAAAAATATTATGCCTAAATTTTTGCTGTTGTCTATTTTATTATTTTTGACTAAAATTTGTTTTGGACAATGTGAGCTTCAAACAAAAACGATTACCATTTTTAAAGGTGCTACTGTTTTTATTGAAAAAGAAGGTGCATGCGATGTTAAAAATCAGGAATTATATTTAGATATTCCTTATCAAAGCAATGAATATTCAACAAAAGTATTTCGACAACCAACAGGATATGAAAAAAATCATGTGATTATTGGAACTTTGGATGTGACTGCCAAAAATAATAAAATATTAACCTTAAAGTCAATAAAAACGCCTGAAAAGACAGAAAAGTTTAATTCTATGAGCGAATTATTGGCTAAAAATGTGGGAAAAAAAATAAATGTTAGTCTAAAAGATGATAGCCAAAATATTGAAGGAACGATTTATAATATCGAACAAGTAGGCAATCGTAGGCAAATAGCAACGCTAGTGATTGTGGAAAATGAAAAGTGGCATATCATTGATATAGCGGATATTGCTACCTTTGAGTTTATAGATACACCGCAACTGTCGAAACCTGCCAAAAAATCACAACTTTTGGTAACATTAAAAGACAATAAGAAAAAGCAAGATATTCAAATGTCTTATTTGCAAAAAGGCATCACTTGGACTCCAAACTATTTTATCAACATTAAAGATAACAAAAACTTAGAACTGATTTTGAAAGCCAATATCGTCAATGATGTTGAAAAACTTATCAATGCTAATATCAATTTGGTAGTAGGCATACCTCATTTCAAATATGGCGATGTAATAGAACCATTAGTTTCTGATATAAATGTATTGGATTTTATAGCAAATATCAAAAATTTGGATAATAATAATGCTAGTTTCCAAAACATGAGTAATGGTTTTACCTCACAAGTGCTGAATAAGCAAAACGAAAATTATAATTATGATTTGAATACTAAAGTTGCGACTGATGGCATTTTTCTATATCAACTGAAAGGTATTGATTTGGAAAAATCTAGCAATGCAAGTTTAGAAATTTTAAAAACAAATAGCACTTATAAAAATGTATATATTGCAAAATTGGGAGCTAATTACAATAGCTCGTATTATGGCAAAGATAAGGCAGACAATTTTGTGTGGCATGCCTTATCGTTTAAAAATAATACTGACGTTCCTTTAACAACAGGTACTGCATTTTTTAAAAAATATAATAAGCCAACTCAAACCTCCATACCACTTAGTCAAAACGAATTGAATTTTACGCCACCTCATCAAAATTGCATTGTGAAAGTAGCCGTAACGCCTTATGTTACTGTCAATAATCAAGATATTGAGATTTCGAGGGAAAGAGACCCCGAAACTTATTCAGAATTGATAGTGATGGAGGGAAAAATGGAAGTTGTTAATTTTAAATCTGAAAAAATTGATATGATTATCAACAGAAATATTCAAGGTTCGATGATAAGTGATGCAAATAAAACATGGGAATTGTTGGAATCTAATCGAAAATCAGAAGACCCAAACCCCTACAATTTGTTGAAATGGAGCATGGAACTAGCTCCAAATGAAAAAAAAGAAATTGTATATCAATATACTTTTCAAAGACTAAGATAAGCGACAATCAAATCAGTAAACCATTATAAATACCATAAAAAGCATTTTTCAAAACTCAAAAAACAAACAAGTTGGAAGCACAGACTATACCTAGCAATTTATCAGACCAAAAGGTTTTGAAACAAAATACTGAAAATATAGCAAGACCTTTGGGTGGCATCGAGTCGTCGTGGTCTAATTTTTATGACATTGCACCTATCAATGCTGTAACGGCTTTGAAAGTAGAAGGGCCATTAACCGAAAACTTATTGCGTACTGTTTTAGACCGTTTGCAAGAGAGACACCCTTTGGCGAGAGTTCGCATAGTGAAACAAAAAGGAGATTTGTTTTTGACGGATAAAAATGTAGGAAAAATTCCGTTGGAAAGTTATACGGTAAAGAATTTTTCGGCATACAAAAAAATTATTGGCTACGAATATGATACACCTTTCGATTATGAAAAAGGGCCATTGTTGCGTGCTTGTTTGGTAAAAGTAGAAAGTGAGCCAAACTCGCAATATATTGTTTTGAACTATATGCACACTATCGGCGATGGCGAAGCAGTCATGAATTTGAGCTATGAAATCATGGATATGTGCCGTGAAATTGTGTTGGGAAATGTGGATTTTCGCCTTGCAGCACTCCAGCCTGCTCCTGTGGCAGAAGAGCGTTTTCCTGCTCGCATCAAAACCTGGCGAATGAAGTGGAAGTTCTTGAAATTTTTGGGTCGTCAAATAAAAGACCAATATTGGTATCGACACAAAATGATTTTTAACTCCAGAAAGCTAAAACACTCGCAACTACGAACAGGCTCTGTCGAAAAAGCTCTGCCAAAAACGGAACTCAAAAAAGCATTGGTAGGTGCAAAAGCAAATGGTGCAAATATGCACGGTGCGGCTTGTGCAGCTTTGTTGTGTGCCGAATACGAATATTATTGCAAAAAATATAAGAGCGAAAAGCCAATTTATTTGAAATGCTCTTCGGTTGTCAATCTGCGAACTTTCCTTGATGCACCTATTGGCAGCGAACATTACGGCTCGTATGTATCAATGGTAGCTAGTGCACATCAAATAAAACCGCAAATCGACTTTTGGCAGCTTGCAAGAGACATCAAAAGCGAATTGGTAGCTGGCTTAAAACGAGACGACCATTTTTGCGTTTCTCTATATGCAAAACCGTTGTCGAAAATGGTTGTGAAGCTAGATTTAGCCGTTATTTCGGCTTTGTCAGTTTCTAATGTTGGCCGCATGAAGTTTGGCAGTGACTTTGGCCCCTTTCAACTGACCGAATATATCGGAAATGTGAGCAATTTGGGCGGTGGTTCAAATTTGTCTGTTGTGTTAAATACTTTTGCTGGCACAATGTATTGGAGCTATACTTATGCAAAACCTTTGATTTCTGATGAGGAAGTAAATGAAATTGCAAGCCGTGCGATAGAAATTTTATTGGAACAAAGCGAAAAATAAGTGTCAAGCACCCTACAATTTGTAGAATAAATATGTCAAACTAAGTTTCTTTTTTGACAAAAGAGTCTGAAAATGAAATGTTTTGACATAAGATATATATATAAATGTTACTTTTATTATTTATTTGTTTCATTACTAAGTAGGAAACCAAAATATCAATAAAAATAGTAATTGTTTAAGATGTGTGCATTTTTTTTTAACCAAAATTGTCACCACATAAATAGTTATTCAAAGAATAGAACAAAATATTATGCTAGAAAGAAAATTAGGCAATGTAGAAGCATCTTGGTGTGTAGCCAATGAAGTTGCACCCGTAAATGGAGTGAATATTATTAAGGTAAAAGGGCCGTTAGATAAGCCTTTGTTGCGTTATGTACTAGACCAATTGCAAAAAAGACATCCACTAACAAGAGTAAAAATTGTTAAGAAAAGAGGGAATTATTATTATAAAAGCGAAGGCGTGGGCAAAATTCCACTTGCTATTCATCATATCAAAACAGCAGCAGAACACAGAGGTATTATTGAAGAAGAGTTCCGCCTACCTTTCGACGAAAATGGCCCTTTAATGCGTGTTTGTTTGACACATATCGAAGACGAACCAGAACACCGCTATCTCATCATGAATTATTTGCACGCTATTGGCGATGGCGAATCAGTTTTAAATTTTGTGAAAGAAATGTTACTGACTTGCAATCAAGTGTTTAATGGTATTGATTTTGAGCTAGAACCCTTGCCTATTATGCCAAATGCCGAAAAAATGTTTCCACAGCGATTCAAAACATTGCGAGGAAAATTAAACGGTATTAAGTTTTTGCTCAACCAGATTAAACTAGAATTTTTTGAAGGACATGACCGTGTTTCCGACAAAAAATATAAACATCTAAAACGTTCTAGTCTCGAAACAGGCTTTATGCAGTTGGAAATTGAAAAAGCAGTAGCCGATAAAGTCATAAAAGTATCGAGCAGACAAGGCGTGAGTTTGCATAGTTCAGTTTGTGCTTCTATTTTGATGGCTCTATACGAATATTATCATACCGAAATTGATTATACCAAAAATAAGGTGCGTTTTCGTTGTTTGTCTTTCTACAATTTACGGCCATTTTTGCGTCCTCGTTTGCGTTCTATTCATTACGGTTCTTATATTTCTACGGTTGGCGGTGTGCAGACCGTTGGCAAAGGTATAGATTTTTGGGATTTGGCACGCAGTGTAAAAGAGGACTTAAAAAAAGAAACCAAAAGCGATGGCACATTTTATATGACAAAATATGCTCGTTTGATGTTAAAATCATTTTTGTTGATGGGAAAATACGAAATCGCAGCTTTGGCAGTTTCCAATGTAGGCCGTATAAAATATAACGATAATTTTGGCTCTTTCAAAATAGAAGAATATGTTGGTTATGTTTCCAATACAGGAATTTGCTCTAATATAGCATTAGTATTGAGTCGCTTCAATGGCAATTTGCGATGGAACTATATGTATGCAAAACCATTGTTATCTGACAAAGCTGTTGAAGGCATTGCTGCTCGTGCCAATGAAATTTTATTGGAAAAAATAGAAACGGTACTTGCTGAAGAACGTCTTTTTAGAGCATAAAAAAAATAGGTTTTGAATTGCTTGTTCTATAAAAAAATCCATCTTTCAACTTTTTGAAAGATGGATTTTTTTTATTCTTGTGAGTATGATTGATGCTTTACAGATGTGCATTAAGCCACATTAGTATTCATTTTCACGATTTTAACATCGTCTTTTTTATCTATTTCATGCACATTGTCGAGCCATCGCAAAATAGAAGGAGCTACAACATTGACATTATCAAAAAATAAGGTATGTGAAAGGTAAGAAAAAATTTCGAGGCGTTTTTTGCATTTTAGTTTTGCAAACAATTTGCGAGTGTAACTTACAGGAAAAATATTGTCTTTTCCAGGCTGAATAATCATAAGAGGAGTGTCGATTTTTTCGATAGCTTTGGGCAGTTGGCAAGTAGAAAGCGAGTGCAAGGCTCGAAGGCTAACATTTTCAATAGCGAGTGGGTCTTGTTTCAGAAAATTGCTGACTGTGCCAAAATGTTTTACTTTTTCTTTGCTCAAATCAATATAGGAGGCGATAGGAATACTAATATTAGGAATGAGTTTTGTAATTGGACTTAAAAGCGGTTTGCTAAGGCGAGTGAGCCACGGAAGCCGACTAAGGCAAGCCGTTTCGGAGAGCGATAAGTCGGCAAAATTTTGACAAACAGCACTTTTTATCCTATCATCTATCGCTGCGACATAAAAAGCCGTAATACCTCCTTGACTAGAACCCAACAAAGACACTTCGCTGTTGAACTGTTCGATAGCATAAGAAACAACATTTTGCGTATCTCGCATGAGTTCTTCTATCGTATAGTCGCCTCGTTTGCCACCACTTCTGCCGTGTCCTCGTGGGTCGAAGCCGATAACATTGTAGCCGCCTGCCGCAACAGTTGCTAAAAGCTCTGCATAGCACAAAGAATAAACAGCAGTGCCTGGAATAAAAACTACCGTAGGAGCATTTGCATCGGTTTCGATAATATCTAAATGAATTTTAATGCCATCGGAATAGATAAATCCTTCCTCAAAATCGTCTATTAAATTTTCTAAACCAAGCTTGTGAGCCAAACTTTTGAAATAATATTGGTAATCTTTTTGTGTATGGTGAGAAGATGACATTTTTGATATTTTGTTTTTGCGATAAATTTCTACACCAAGTTATTAATTTTCTAGCAAAAAAACAAACGTTTGTTCATATTTTTATGGTTTCAAAGTTAAAAAAGAACACCAATTGTTTTTAATAAGCAGTCTGACAAATTTATTCTGCAAATTCCGAAAGCTAGCATATCAAAACTCAAGGTTTGAGCATCAAATTATTTATTTTTATTTAGTGTTTGACATTTATTTTTTAGCAAAAAGCAAACTCAAACCTAAAATGGTCAGCACAAAAACCTTGCTCCATTTCGTGATTTTCCAAAACTTTGGGCTATTGACATATTTCGTCAAATTGCCAGATAAAATAGCAATTAAACTAAAAACAACAATTGCTTGTATCATAAAAATAAGCCCTAAAATAATCATTTGAATGGTGATATAAAAACCATTGTTGCTCACAAATTGAGGCAAAAAAGCGATAAAAAACAAAGAAACTTTAGGATTTAACACATTCATCAAAAAACCTTTTCGTATCAAAGGCAAAACTTCAAAATCTTCTGTTATTTTTTTAGCGTTCAAATCTAAAGTTGGTTTTTGCTCTTTGATAGCACCAAAAGCTAAGTAAAACAAATAGGCTGCTCCCAAATATTTGACGACCGAAAAGGCAAGAGCAGAGTTTTGAATAATGATAGACAAGCCAGTAGCAGCAGCGAGTGTATGCACTAAAACGCCCAAAGAAAGGCCTATTGAAATAGCAATACCATTTTTATGTCCTTTTGTTAAGCTCTCTGTCAATACGAAAATATTGTCGGGGCCAGGCATCAACGACAATAAAATAGAAGCAACCAAAAATGAGAAGATTAATTCTAGTTCCATTAGTGCATTTTTTTTGAAATCTTATGTTATTATGATACGAATAATCGACAAATCATCGCTAGGTTTTAAGCCAAATTTTCGCTCAATCTCTAGTAATTTTCTACTCAACATATTTTTCTGATTTTCCCATTGCTTATCAATAAGTAACAACTCAATGATATGCGAATTCTTTACAGAAATATACTGTTTGCCATCAAATTTTTTAAATGTGAAAATACCATCTGTCGAAATGCTTAAATCATAAATATTTTGCAGATACAACTTTTGTTTTTGCGATGTAAACCAAGTATCAAAATTTTCATATAAATGATAAGCCAAATAATCTGGTTTGTTATCTTGCTCATATTCAGTGTACTTACTGTTGCAACAAATCAATCCATCTCCAATTGTTATAAAAACAGCCGTTCTATTTTTGTGATTTAAAATGCCAAGTATTAAAGTGCTTAATAATTCTTCTTGTTCGAGCATCAACAGGTTTTTGATGTCTTGTAAGGTGCTGAATAATTGCCGCAATATTTCTTCTAAATAGCCATCTAACGATTTTTCGGTTTTTTCGACAAAGGTTTTGAAGCTTATTTCTTTGGCTATCTTACGCAAAGTTTTTCCGATTAATGTAGAAGCAAAATGGCTTTCTGTTCCCATAGAACAACCGTCCATCACAGCAATCAATAGTTTGTCTTCTCCAATTTCGCTTGTTATTAGAGCATCTTCATTATGGTTGAGATGAAACTGCCCAATGGTTGATACTTCATATTTTTTCATACTTTCCAAACAGCTCAATTTGTGATTTAATTCCTTTTTCGTCAAAAGCTTTTTTCACTAAAAAAAGCTATCGCCATTCAATTTTATCTGCAATTGGTTGTTTTTTGCCAACAGGCCACGCTTTCGCAGCATATCCAAGATAGAAAAAGCCTAAACAACGGTCTTCCTCCGCTAAGTTCAAATAATCTTTGGCCGCCTGCTTGTAAGTCATACTGCCGCTATGCCAATAGCCAGCAATGCCATAAGCCGTTGCGGAAAGATGTAGGTTTTGCACCGCACAAGCTACTGCTTCTATGTCTTCTATCAAAGGGATTTTAACCTTTGGCTTTCGTTTGACGCAAATAGCAATAATATGCGAAGCTTTGGCAGACCTTTCGGCATATTTACGAAATTTTGTTTCGTTAAATTTTTCGGCAGCTGTATTTTCTTTATAAAAAATAGCCAACTTTTCGCCTAAATCTGCTTTGGCATGTCCTGCAAAAATCGTGAAACGCCACGGCTCTGTTTTGCCATGAGTTGGTGCCCAATTTGCATTTTCTAAAAGCTGTAAAATAATGTCTTTCGATATAATTTCGCCTGTATAATATTCTGGTTTTATGGTGCGTCTTTGAGCGATAACTTGATTTACAATTGCTGGCACAAAATCGAATGTTGGTTTATTTTTCATAGATAGTTCTTTATTTTTAGTTGAAATTTACTGTCTATCAAACCAGACAGGTTTTTTTATCACATAAAACGATATTTTTCAAGTATTAGCAAATTTTTTTATTAAAATCTGTCTGATTTCCATAAGATTTGCCTAAAAAACAAAAAAGGCATTAATCATTGAGATTAATGCCTTTCGTTTTTTGTGGAGCTGGAGGGAGTCGAACCCTCGTCCAGATACAGCTTTAACAAGCTTTCTACACGTTTAGCCACGCTTTAATTGTCGGAAAAGAAGCAGGTACGTTGCCAACCAACTCTTTCTTACTCTCTGAAGTTTTCGTCGTTATCACAAGAGAAAAATAACGCTTATCCCAATTGAGCCGTTATGAGTTAAGACCGTCGACCGCTGACCTCAATCGAGCAAAAAGCCCTTAGCGGGAGATCCGAAGCTCCTAAATCCTCAAAAGAGGACTAGGCAGCCATTCTCAAAGAAGTGTTGCCACTTAAAAAGGTTTGTACCTTGTGTTTTGCGAGCTAAATTGTACAACGCTCGACGTGCTTACCTACCAAAAACTCTACTGTCGAAGCCATTTGCAGCCCCAAGATTTTCGTTTTTTATATGCCTTGCATAGATAGTAACTTTCTTGAGACTAAAAAAGTTCACTTTGAAGTATTTTTTTTTAGTAAAAAGATAAAGTTTTAATAACAGAACATAAATTTACAATGATTCTGACATTTTTTATAACAATTTTCAGTTGAATAAAAAAACGCCTTTTGACATGAGAAACATACTATTTTTCAATTCAAAAGGCTGTAAAACTTGCAAATAATGGCCACCTTAGCCTAAAAAAAATAGTATATTTAAGCCTTTGATAAAAAAATGTATAAATGTCCGAACTATTGAGAGGCTGTTTAAATTTTATCCTTTGGCTTAAAAAAAGCATTTTTTCCGCCCAAATTTTCTGTTTTTTTCGAGCCGTAGCGGTGCTATGCCACTCAAAAAGCATCAATTTGGACAAAAAATCTAGCTTTTTCAGCATCAAAAACAAAATCTAAACAGCCTCTGAATTTAAACAGTTTTTTATTTCAATAATTGTAAAATACTATTTAGACGATACTCTAAATCTGGTTTATTTTTATGAAAAGCTATCGCAATTTCTGCAATTTGTAGTGGTGTGCTATTGGCAGGTACACTCAAACCAGACTGCAAAGCTTTCAATTCTTTTTGAGTGGTCAAAGTTGCATCAATGCCATTAGATAATAATAAGTTTACAATATCCAAATCGGCATCAAGCACGGCATAATGGAAAGCTGTCCAGCCATACTCATCTATGGCATCTAAATCTGCCCCTTGGCTCAATAAAAAACGAACTGCATCAATGTCTTGCGATAAATGCAAGGGAGTTTGCTGACGAGGCGATAAAGCATTTATATCTAAACCTTTTTCAAACAAAAATTTTAAAACATCTGGCGAACTAGCAGCTAGATGAACAATAGCTTCTCCGCTTTTATCGTCAATAGCACGCAAATCTGCTCCCAAAATAGTGAGCCGTTCAAACATTCTAACTTTGTTGTTGATAGCAGTAGAAAACAATAATTCTGTATAACCTTCTACTTGTTGCATCGAGGGGGTATTGTTGAGCAAAATATTAAAAGTAAAAACATCATCATTTCCGATAGTCAAATACATCATATTTTTTAGATAGCTCTCATCTGCAACTGTATAAACTTTTCCATTTAGTAACCAATCAACTATATCCGCCTGTCCACAATTGACTGCTTCTTTCAATACATCATAAACATAATTTTCCTCCACCTTGAGCAAAGCACCTTTTTTTATCAAGAGGTCTGCCACTTCGAGCCGACCATTGCACGCTGCTATACACAACAATGTACTACCAAATCGAGTATCGTTTTGATATATTTGATTGATGTTGCTATCATCTTTATCTAATATACCTTCAATTTCTGTCAAATCAGCCGCTTTTACCGCTTGAAGCAAGGCTTCGGCAGTTTGTGCTTGACAAAAAAATGTTGTTGATATAACAAAAAATGACATATATATAAGTGTATAACTTCTCATAATTTTGTAGAGATATAAATATTTGAACCAAAACAATAGCCTACTCCAAAATATTGACTACAATTATGACCAAAGGGTTTAGTTGTTTTTGTTTTTGAGGTTGAAAATTTTAGCTATTTTCGAGCATTGATATAACACTCAAAAAAAGCTAAAGTATCAATAAAATATAGCTTTTTTTTAGGCAAAAAAAAATTGTTATTGCTGAATAATTACTTTTTTTAGTAAAAAACAATTCTTTTTTTTAAATAAATAGTTTTTTCACATGAAAACCATTCTAAAACACCTATTTTTGAGGCTAAAGTTTTGCTAATTTTCCATCAAAAATTACACCGAATTTTCATTTTTCTTTTTCTTACCAACTTTTAAACAAATAACTTGACTAAATAGTTAGATAGATTTATTCTACCAATTGTGAAAGCTAACACGCTGAAGTTTAAGGCATGAGCAACAAAGGAACATTTTAGTAAAACATTAAGAATAAAGTAACTTGCTGCCTTGTAAAATAAGTAATTGGTATTTTAGCCTTTTTATTCCATGTTATTTTATTCAAAACAACAACAACTCTCGCCGTTGCTGTGTGTTATCACCAGCAACTAAAAGGATAAATAGCGTATTTTAAAGTGCATTTTTTTCGTAACAACTTGTTGGTGATAACACCATAGCCGTCAGGTTAGTTAAAGAGTTAAATGTTATGATACCCCAAAGGGGTAAAATATTATAGCATAGGGTTTTAACCCTATGAAAAAAGGTAATACTAATACAAACTCTGAAAGAGTGGCATAAATAACACCACAAAATACGTTTTATATCGCTCTTTCAGAGCTAGTTGTGTATCATAATTCAAGACATAGGGTTAAAACCCCATGCTATGTTATATAATCCCGTTGGGATATTAGCAAAAACAAAAAACTCAACTTATTATCCTGACGGCTATGGTGATAACACAAACAAGGACGTGTCGTTCTTTTTTAGTATTTAGGTGGCAGGCACTTTGATTACCATAACATTTCTATGAAACAAACATTAAAAACTTAAATTATAGTGTACTTGCTACACTGTAATCTAAGTAATTCTACATTTTGAGAGTATTAGAAATGACATATTTCTAATACAATAAGTGTCCATTCTTTTTTATATTTGACTCTTTTGGCTAGAAAAATATGTCATTTCTTTCTTGTTATTGAAAAACCTTAGAAGATTTAAATTACAGTGTACTTGCTGCCTTGTAAAATACGCTATTTTATTTTTAATGTAGCATTGTCGCTTGCTCTAGCTCTTCTACGGCTACAAAATTATTGGGATTGATACCCAAAAGCTTCATTGTCCGAATTTCGTTGGCTAGCAAAGGGTCGTATGTCGTTTCTATTTTGATATAATTGTCTGTGAAACCAAACATAGTATTTCCATCATTTTCTGTTTCAAACAAGACAGAACGAGTAGTTTTTAGATGTTGTTCATAAAAATGTCGTCGTTTTTTTTCTGATAAAATTCGCAACATTTGGTTTCGTTCTCGCCTTTTATGTATTGGAACAATAGGCTTAATATCTAATGCCTGTGTATTGTTTCTTTCAGAATAAGTAAAAACATGAAAATAAGAAACATCTAATTCATTCAAAAAATGATACGTTTCTAAAAAATCTTCATGGCTTTCGCTCGGAAAACCCACAATCACATCAACACCAATGCAACAATGAGGCATAAGGCGTTTGATAGTTTCTACACGCTCTACATACAGTTCACGTTGGTATCGGCGACGCATCAATCGCAGCATTTTGTTGTTGCCAGATTGCAAAGGAATGTGAAAGTGAGGCATAAACCGTTTTGACTGAGCCACAAAAGCAATAATTTCATCGGTTAATAAGTTGGGTTCGATAGAGGAAATACGAAAACGCTCAACAGGAACTTCATCTAAGGCCCGAATGAGGTCTAAAAAGTTCTTTTTTTCGCCATTGCCAGCCATGCGTTTGCCATAATCGCCTATATTCACGCCTGTCAATACGATTTCTTTTACGCCCATTTTTGCGATTTCTTGTGCGTTGCGAACCACATTTTCCAACTCATCGCTCCTACTCTTTCCTCGTGCCAATGGAATGGTGCAAAAAGCACATTTATAATCACAGCCATCTTGCACTTTCAAAAAAGAGCGAGTGCGTTCTCCTACCGAAAAAGCATCAATAAACATATTGGCATTGGCTACATCAGAAGCGATGAAGCGGCCTTTTTTGGTTTTTGTTAAATCTGTTAGATGTGCTGCCAAATTGAATTTTTCGGCTGCTCCCAATACCAAATCTACTCCTTCTATTTCGCTAATCTCTTTGGGTTTCAATTGTGCGTAGCAGCCTACAATAACGATGTAAGCATTAGGTGAATGTTTTAAAGCTTGTCGAATAACTTTACGACACTTTTTGTCTGCGTTTTCTGTTACAGAACAAGTATTTATTACATAAACATTTGCAGCTTGATGAAAAGGCACTGTTTTAAAGCCATTTTCATTCATTAAACGGCCTAATGCAGAGGTTTCCGAATAATTGAGTTTGCAACCCAAAGTGTAAAAAGCAACTTTTTGTTGAATAGTTTTCATATTTTCTTTGTGATAATAAGTAGTCGGACAAATTTATTCTACAAATGGTGGAAGCTTACATCTTATTTTTTTAAGACATAAGCATCGAAGTGTCCTATTATTAAAATAGTGCTTCGCACTTATTGAACTAAGCAAAGTTAATAAAAAAGCTGGAAATATTGTTTTTATATATCTAAAAACAAATAAAACATAACCAACATAAAGCTAAAAAAGGAAACGGTTTGCATTGTAGCAATTTTGCCTAAAAGAAATCCATTTCTACTTATACTATTGCTTTGCCTAACAGAAAAGAGTCTGATTTTTTATATCAAAAGCCTATACCTAAACAGTTGCGTTTTTTTTTAGGCAAAAAACTTTTCTTTTATTAACTTTGCAGGCTACTTATTCAAAAATAAGCGTTCTCTGACAATTTGGGTAATTTGATTCTTATTTAATAATGATATTTTTTGCATATATGTAATTGTAGCTAGTTTTTAGACACAAACATTGAGTCTATACATCATCAAAAAAAAAGATAATGATACCCAAATTATAAGAGAGCCAAAATAAGTTTTACTCGTTATCTTGCGTACACTCATTTTGATATTGCAAAAAAAATATTGCTTTTGTAGCGAAAAATGTTGTGTATAAGTGCCAAGTGCTATTTAATAAATGTCGTTCAGTTGCTAACGCATTCAGAAGCAAGGTGCTAGTTTCGATGTCACATTATTTTTGTCTAGGTACTCAAAACTTTCTTTTTATTAAAAAAGTAACTTTTCATGTTATGGCAATTTTAGCTAAAAGTCATACTTAAACAGTTGCAAAAAAACAAAAATCAATGTTAAAAATTGGTGTTTTAGGAGCAGGCCATTTAGGCAAAATACATTTAAAATTACTTCAACAAATTGAAACATTTGAATTGGTGGGTTTTTATGACCTCAACCGTGAAAATGCTCATTTGGTAAGTCAAAAAATGGGTATCAAAAGCTTCGATTCTGTTGAGGAACTCGTTTCACAAGTAGATGTTGTTGATATTGTTACTCCGACAAGCACGCATTTTGAATTGGCTCAAAAAGCATTGCAACAAAAAAAGCATATTTTTGTCGAAAAGCCATTTACACGTTCTTTGGAAGAAGCGACACAGTTGATTGAAATGATTGAGAAAGCTGGCGTAAAAGCACAAATTGGGCATATTGAGCGTTTTAATCCTGCTTTTTTGGCGGTTGAGCAAGCCGATATTGATGCTCGTTTTATTGAAGTTCATCGGTTGGCTCAGTTTAATCCACGAGGAACAGATGTCTCTGTTGTGTTAGATTTGATGATACATGACCTTGATGTTATTTTGAGTTTAGTAAAGTCAAAAGTCAAACATATAAGTGCCAATGGCGTAGCTGTTATTTCTGAAACAACCGATATAGCAAATGCACGCATCGAATTTGAAAATGCTTGTGTCGTTAATATTACAGCTAGTCGTTTATCTCTAAAAAATATGCGTAAAATGCGTATTTTTCAGCCTAATGCTTATGTTAGCATTGATTTTTTGGAGAAAAAGACAGAAGTTATTAGCCTTACAGATAATATGCCCAACAATTTGCCTGCTTTTTCACTAAAGATAACAAAAGGAAACAAGGACAAACATCTTATTTTGCAGCGTCCTCAAGTTGCTCCTAGCAATGCTTTAAAAATGGAATTGGAGAGCTTTGCCGATTGTATTTTGAAAGATACTAAAGAAATCGTTTCGATGTATGATGCTTATGATGCTATGTTTTTGGCTCATCAAATCATTGAACATATTAAAAAAAACACCCTAAAACAGCAAACATGTTTAATCGATTCATAAAGAAATGGAGTTTTGTAGTTGTTTTGTTTGCTCTTATTTTTGCAGCAACAAGCTGTACACAAACAGACATTGTGCCATCTTATTTGCAGATAGACACTATAACATTAGATACTTATACTCAAGAAGGTAGCAGTTCGCATCTTATAGAAAGTGTTTGGACTTTTGTAAATGGCGAACCTTTGGGAGTATATGAACTGCCTGCTACTATTGCGGTTTTGGCAGAGGGTGCAAGCGAGATTGTGATACGGCCTGGCATCAAAAACAATGGTATTAGCAACACTCGTGTTATGTATCCTTTTTATCAGACACAGAGTGCAAGTATTGAATTGTCGGCCTCAAATACTACAACTCTTAATTTTGAAACATCTTATATTGAGCCTACTGTTTTTTCTTTTATCAATGATTTTGAGGTGAGCAATAATTTTGAATCAACAGATTTGCTTTATGCTCCTCTGCAAGTGATAAATGAGCCAGATTTAGTGTTTGAAGGTACTCGCTCGGGGGCAGTTTATTTGAATGAAGTAGATACTTTTTTTCAAATAAAAACAAATGTTGGTTATTTGTTGCCAGACCAAAACTATCCTGTTTATCTGGAAATGAATTATCGTTGCAACCAAACTTTTCAGGTTTTGTTGAGGGCAAGCAACTTGCAGGGAGCAAGCATTATTTGGTCGCAACTCTATGTGGGCAAAAAAGAAAATTGGAATAAAATTTATATAGAACTTACAGAAACAGCTACTGACCTCAACCAGCAGGATTTCGATGTTTTTGAGGTTTTATTTCAAGCGACATTGGCAGATACACTCGAAACGGCTTATTTTTATTGGGACAATGTAAAACTATTGCACTACGAGCAATAAATTAGGTATCAAGCATTATTCAATAATAAAACATGAGCTAACACCTTGATTTTCAATGTGTTAGTTTCCATAAAAAAAAACAATTTATTTTTAATGCTTAACTAATCGGAACACTAAAAGTAAGCTTCTACATATTTAAACTCTCTAATTTAGACATTATATCATGTTTCAAGGCCAAAAAATAAGTATTTTTGTTTCTCTTTTTCTCGATTATTTAGCAGCTTTTATTGCGTGGATATTGTTTTTTACTTACCGAAAAGTAGTTATAGAAAATAATTATTTTGTTTGGGAGCAATATAATGACCCAAATTTCTTTTTGGGTATTTTGTTAATTCCTTTATTTTGGCTATTGCTACATTTCATTTCAGGTTATTATACTGATGTTTATAGAAAATCTCGCATTACGGCTCTTTTTCGCACCCTTCTAACTGCTTTTATTGGTTCATTTATTTTGTTTTTTACGCTCATTATTGACGATATTGTTTTTAATATTTATACAAACTACCAGAAATCTTATATCGCTTTATTTAGTTTACATTTTTTACTCACCTTAATTCTGCGTATGACTACTCTTACTCGTGCTAAACATCAATTAGAAAATCAAATAGTAGGTTATAACACTTTAATGGTAGGCAGTAATGCAAGTGCTGTTCAAGTTTATGAAGAAATCACAAGTGCCGAAAAATCTTTAGGCTATCGTTTTTTAGGTTTTATTAAAGTCAATGAGCGGTCTAATCATCAACTCGAAAAACAATTGTCGCCTTTGGGAAACATTAGCGATTTGCCACACATCATCGACACCTATAAAATTGAAGAAGTTATCATTGCTATTGAGCAGGCTGATGAGGATAAAATCGGAGAGATTATTAACCTTTTGGCAGATAAATCTGTTGTGATAAAAATTTCAGCAAAAATGCACGATATTTTGGCTGGCTCTGTGAAAATGAATCATGTATTTGGTGCTGTTCTTATCGAAATTTATCCAGATTTGATGGCTACTTGGCAACGAAATATCAAAAGGTGTTTTGATATTTTTGTTTCTTCTGTTTTGCTTGTTTTATTGAGTCCTTTGTATTTATATTTGACTATCAAAGTAAAATTGTCTTCTAAAGGGCCTATTTTTTATTTGCAAGAACGCATAGGTAAACATGGCAAACCTTTTCATATTATCAAATATCGTTCTATGTATATTGATGCAGAAAAGCATGGGCCTGCTCTTTCGAGCCAAAATGATAGTCGAATCACACCTTTTGGCCGCATAATGCGTAAATGGCGACTCGACGAAATTCCACAGTTTTATAATGTTTTGAGAGGTGATATGTCATTGGTAGGCCCTCGCCCAGAACGACAGTTTTATATTGATAAAATTGCAGCAAAAGCACCAGAATATCGTCATTTGCAAAAGGTACAACCCGGAATTACTTCTTGGGGCATGGTAAAATATGGCTATGCCGAGAATGTAGAACAAATGATTAAGAGAATGAAATATGACTTGTTGTATATCGAAAATATGTCATTAGCTATTGATTTTAAAATCATGATTTACACAGTACTTATTCTTTTGCAGGGAAAAGGCAAATAATTTCTTTTTTAGAAAAACAAAAGCCTAATAGTCTATTAAACTATTAGGCTTTTTTTAGATATAGTTTAGCTTTTTGAGCTAAAAAATAAAATCAAAAGTCATTTGCATTTTACCTAGTTTACTTTCGTAATCATAATTGGTAAACATTTATTAATATTACAATCTGCTGGACAGCTTCCTACAATAATGACTAATGGACAACACATTTGGTTTGTACAGCTTCCATCTAATGCCTGGCCATCTAAAGTATAGTTGTATTCGCCTGTTTCTGTGATTGTATATATTTGTTGGTCGCCACCATCTGCTGCTGAAATTGCTACACCATCTTTGTACCATTGATAAGTTGTATATCCTGCTGGTGCTGTAGTCTCAATACTATCGCCGTCGCATAACTCTTGCGGCTTCGGCATTTCTTGCACTTCTACAAATACATTGGCTATTGCAACACAACCATCAGCATCAGTTGCTGTAAGATTATAAATACCATTTGCTAAAATAGTTGCTCCTATAATGCTAGGGTTTTGGTCGTTTGAACTGAAACCGTCTGGGCCATCCCATTCATAGCTCACAAAACCATCTTCACCTCTTAATTGTATATCATTGCCTTCACAAACGCCATTTCCTGTTGCAATAACGCTACACGAACTAACCTCTGGAAACTCTACAAACAAATCTCCTAAACAATCGGTATAATCGCCTAACATATACCACAATACTAAACCATTTTGACTACTTGCCAAAAAATCTGCTATAGGTACTGGACCCCAACTTATGGTCGTTGTACCTGCACTATAAGGCCCATAATCTTGCAAATGACCATTACCTGGATCTGGCTCTTTTACTGTCAATGACCAATCTTCAGATGAAGATGGTGCAACTATCGTAAATATACCTGATACGGTATCATCATTTGGGTCTGGTGTACCTTGGTCATCTCTCGTTATCGTTGAGGAAGCATCGCCTGTATCAAAACCTGAACCCCAATTACATTCTGGCGAACAACTCGCTGGCGGATTTACAGTTGCATTAGTTGAGCAACTACCATCATCAGTATCGGTAATCGTAAATGTCCAACTACCATTCGAAATCTCGTACAATGGAGAATTAATATTCGTATAGTCAAATGTATAAACAGTATTATAATCATTGAAAAAAGTATTCAAATCAGGAGAACTCCATTGTCCACTACCTCCTGTAACTACTAAATCAAACGAAAACCAATCGTCATCTGGGTCTGTTGTTTCTCGGTCATCACAAATCAAATTAGTAACATTCGCTGTCAATGAACAAGTTACAGTTGAACAACTTGGAGGTGCAGTTACATTAACAGTAGTAATACAACTACCATCTACATCATCAGTAATTACAAAACTTTGGTCGCCATCGCTTATTAAATATGGACCAAAACTAATTGGTGTATCATAAACAGCAATCGTACCACCGCCAGACCAGCTACCACCTGTATCCGTTCCACTAACTGTAACATCAAATGTATAAGTATCATCACTAGAATCACTACCTGTACCATTGTCATCACAAACTGGCGTAGTTGCAAAAGCTGATATACTACAACTTGCACTAACATCTGGAAACGCTACAAACAAATCTCCTAAACAATCGGTATAATCGCCCAACATATACCACAATACTAAACCATTTTGACTACTTGCCAAAAAATCTGCTATAG
>JBMZCV010000052.1:0-29378 GCA_049613665.1 Chitinophagales bacterium
CTTTTTGGAGCGAAAAACAATATTCTTGTTATGCTTAAATTCGACACCCCACGTGATAGGTTTTAAAAACTTATTACGTCTCGGCTCATTTAAAGCTTTTTCTTTCAACAACAAGGAAGAAATAACCTATTTTTCTAGCCAAAAGCGTTAAATATAAAGAGCTTCTAAGCCTAATTTTTTAAAAGAACTAGTGCTGAACAGTTATATTTTAGATATTTTTGAAACGTTTATGAATAAGTGTCAAACACTAATGAATGTGACTTTTTGGCAAGCTAACACCTTGATTTTCAATGCGTTAGCTTCTCAAGTGAGCATTTTATTTTTTTGTTTGGCTAAGTTTTCATAATATTCTTTTTTGTCCCTAAACATAATTGGCACTTAGATGTTTTTATTAAGAACCTTGCTATTATTTCTTTGTACTACTTCTCTTTTTATAGCTACGGCCAATGCACAAGCAATTGATAGCATTGTATTTCATCAGCAGGCAAAATCGTTGTTAGATGGCAGTATTGGCGATGGCATGCTCGTAAAAATGAATATTCAAATCAAACGAAATCAAATTTCTGGTATTTATTATTACAAAAAATATCAGGAAGCTATTGCGATTCGAGGCCATATCAAAAAACATAACAATGACATCAGCACTTTTGAGTTGCGAGAATATGGCAATGATTCGGCAGAAGTGACAGGTATTTTTATTGGGCATATTTCTACTAACAATATGGGAGAATATGTTTGGGAAGGCACTTGGCAGTCGGGAGATGGTAGCATTGCTTATCCTTTTCAGCTCAAAGAATTTAATCGCTACTACATCGGACATCAATATTTTTCAAACAAAATGATGCTTGCCGACCACGATTTTCAGTTGATAACTCGTGAGGGTGGCAATATTTTTATTTCAGACCCTTGGTGTCATCAGGCAAGTGCGAGCTATTGCCAAATTGGAGGCTTGCAAGACACAAGCGTTCAAAATAAAGTCAATCGTTTCTTGAAAAATCGTTTTGCTTCGGAAGAAAAAATCTTGAAATATAGAAATGTTAGCGAATATTTCAATGCTTGTATGGTGGAATTAGATGAGACAAACCATCAAATATATGATAAAATATATACGCAAAACTATGAAACAAAGTGGTTTACGCCAAAATTATTGAGTGTAGGTTTTTATGTTTCCGAATTTTTGGGAGGAGCCCACGACTCAGAGCAAAATACTTATGCAACACTAGATTTGCGAACAGGCGAAATGTTGCAATTGACAGATTTATTTAAAAAAGAGACTAACTTTTTGGAATACATTGCTGTATATTGCCAAAAGGAGCTATTAGACCAAGATGTTTTGATGGTAAATGATGAAAGCCAATCGCCAAATGATGAAGTTTATCGAAAAGCAACGGTTGCTAGTTTAGATAACTTTGAACATTTTTATCTCACTTCTAGCGGTTTGACTATTGTTTTTCCTTATTATCAACTCGAAAGAAGCTGGGCAGAACGCATCAATGAAGAAGTAACAATTTCATACAACGATTTGCAGGTTTATTTGAAAAATGATTTTCAGCCTTAAAATATATTTAAATTTATGTTTTTATCTGACATTCAAGTGAAAAATGATATTTGTTTTATAGAAAAAAACTACAAAAATTGTATATTAGGCCAGCTTTTTAAACAAAATATTTTTTAAACGAAACGCAATATGAAAAAAAAAATCTACTCCTTAGTATTAGCAGCATTATGTAGCTGCATTTTCTTTTCGGAAAATCTCCGTGCAGAACTCATTGATTATGAACTTGTCGAAAGCTACTCCATCGAAGAGTTAGAAACGGTATTAGACGATTTTGCAGGTGGTTTTCCTATTCCTCCCGGACTCTTCAATTTCAATTATAATGTAGATGTATATAAAGTTCGCTATTTAACTTGGAATGCAACACTTACTGAAAGAGTGCAAGCTTCTGGTGCTTTGGCTGTGCCACAAAATAGCACTTGTCCATTGCCAATGGTGGTTTATCAGCACGGCACATCTTTTAATCCAAATGGCGTTCCTTCACAATTATCAACAGAAGTATTTATCGGAAATGTGATGGGTGCTGATGGCTATGTCGTCTTGATGCCAGATTATTTAGGTTTGGGTGAGTCAGTAGGTATGCACCCTTATGTGCATTCAAAAACAGAAGCTACTGCCGCTATTGATATGATGGTAGCTGCCGAAGAATTGCAAGAAATTTTAACTTATGAGTTCAATGACCAAGTATTTATTTGTGGTTACTCACAAGGTGGACATGGTGCAATGGCTTTGTTTTATGAACTAGAAACCTATTATGCCGATGAATATCATGTAGCAGCAGCAGCTCCAATGTCTGGCCCTTATGATATTTCGGTAACGCAAGAAAGTGTTATGTGGGAAGATTATTCTAGCCCTGGCTATTTGCCATATGTTATTTTGGGTTATCAAGAAGCCTATCCAGAGCTTTTCGATGGCATTGGTGATGTTTTCAACGAAGAATACGATTTGTTCAACAATTGCTGCATTTCGAGCGGCGAATTTCATAGTATTTTGAGTTCGTTCAACTTGCCTAGCCGTCCTATTGATATGCTATTGCCAGATGTAGTAGCAGAGTACGAAACAGACCCAAACCATCCTTTGCGTGTTGCTTTGGCAGACAATGATTTGTATGATTGGACACCGCAAGCACCTGTTTTATTGTTGGGTTGTGGTGGTGACGAGCAAGTAAAATTTGAAAATTCGATTGTATGTTACGATAAGTTTGTCGAAAATGGTGTAGAAGATGTAGAAGTCGTTAATTTTGGTAACTTCTTGCACAATGACTGTGTGCCTTTTTGTTTGATTGCAGGAAAGCAACATTTTGATAAGCACAGAGATATGAGCAATGGCATAATGGTTACTTATGATGTCGCAAATCCAAGCAATGAAACTGCTACTGATGGTTCTATCGACTTAAATATTTCGGGTGGTGAAGGTGCTTATACGATTATGTGGGACAATGGAATGGAAGATGAAAGCTTGAGTAATTTACCAGTAGGCGACTATATGGTAACAATTATGGACGAAAGAGGTTGTTATACTATCGAAACCATTACGCTTGATGGTAGTGTTGGCATTTATGATAATACGCAAACTCTAATATCTGTATATCCGAATCCTGCTACTGATTTTGTGCATATAGATTTGCCCACTAATATCAATGGTACTTACAACGTGCAAATTCACAATATTGCTGGCGAAATGATGCGTAGTTTTGGCAATATGACTGCCAAAAGTTTAGATATTGATGTGCAAAACTTGAATACAGGAATTTATTTAGTTTCTTTGCAAGCAGAAGGTGCTGTTTATCAATCAAAATTAATGGTTTATTAAGAGAGGCTGTTTATGGCTTGAATGAGTCAGCATTTTTTATAAAAAATCTAAAAGACATACTTTATTATAAAGTATGTCTTTTTTTTGTCTATAATTTTCAATAAAAACTATTTTCTTCTATTTTAAATAAAAAAATAACTACTTTAGCAAAGAAGAAACTTGAATATGTATAATTAAGTTTTTCGTTTGCTAAAAATAGCCTACCCATTTCATTATACTGCTCTCTCTTTTTTATAAAAAAATAAATTAAACATTTTTTATGATGACTAAAACAACCTTTTCAAGCATAATATGCTTAATATTACTATTATGTTTTGCATCTACAACTTCTTTTGAACTGAAAGCACAAGAAGCTAAACAAGCTAGTGTTTCGCTAGAAAAAGTAGAAACAATGACTGAAAGCTTGCATCTATTATTAAATTTTAGCGACTCGCAATATGCAGCAGCTAAAAAGATAAACGAAAAAGCACTTGGCATGATGCAAGAAGTGAAAAATAAGTATAAAAATAGCGAGATGCTTTCAACACTTGTTGCACACGAACAGCAACAAATAGGAGAGTATAGAGACCAGAAGCTAATGAGAATACTTGCAGCTACGCAAAAAACAAGTTTGAAACAGCTACAACAAACTAACAAAAATAGGCTGCAAAATGAAAATGCAGTACGTTACGAAAAATTAATTGCTGAACACAAACAGCTTTCGCCAGCAGAAAATCTAAATAATAATCAATACAAACCGCTTTCAAAGGATAAAACAGCAGTCGAAATTGATATAAATTTGCTTGAAAAAGCGATGCAAGTTTATGATTTTTAAGTGCCTCACTAATTTTAAATCCCAAAGACATTGAATAACTGTTTACTAAAAAAATAATTCACTTTTTTATGAAACTAAATTTACTACTTTATATAGCATTAATTTTTTGTTGTAGCTATGCGTATGCACAAGTTTCGCCTTGTAATGCTACCTATCTAAACGGTACACAAGCAAGCGTACCTGTAAATGGCACAACGGCAGCAAGCGGACAATTGCCAACGCCAACTTGCGGCACGTTTACGAGTGCAGCCGCTTGCAACGACAATTGGTTTAAAATAGTAGTGCCTCCAAATGGAAATGTAGATGCTACTATCACAAATTCAGGCGGCAGTTCTGGCATTACTGCCTATACTTCTAGTACAAATATCTGTTCTGGCACATTCACACAAGTAGGCTGCGATGTTGCTACCAATAGTCATACACTAAGTTTAACAGGTCTCACACCTACCGATACCGTTTATGTTCGCCTTTGGGACGATGATTGCAATGGAGATAGAGTTTTTGATTCGTTTTCTTTAACTGCTTTTACTTCGGCTGATGAGCCTTGCGATGCTGTCGATATTCCAATTGATGATATAGGCATTGGCACAACGGCAGGCAATACCGAAACTACTAATCCTGGTGTACCAACAAATTGCTTAACTTCTAGTTCCGATAATGCAGGTTTTAATACTGCTAATGTATGTGAAGACACTTGGTTTACAGTCACGATTCCAACTTCTGGTTCAGTACAAATCAATTTGGATGTAACGGCTGGTGGCGATAATGATATGTCTATGGCAGCTTATATAGGTGCTTGCAATAGTCTTACGCAAGTCGTTTGCGATGACGACGATGGCGTTAGTACAACTCCACAACTTGTGCTTTCCGATGACCCAAATACGGTTTATTACATTCGTGTTTGGGACAATGGTTGCGATGCAGTAGCTAAAGAATTTGAGATTAGCGTAACAGAAACGACTGAAATTCGTTTAAATCCCAATGTAAATAGTACTGTTAATTTAACGTGTGGCAATACTTACAACTTTCACGATAGTGGAGGGCCTGGAACATGGAATGGCACAGCAGGCACAGGTTCATTTGATGGCTATTATGTTGAAATGCCTAATCAAATGCAAGAAATTACCTTTTGTGCAGAAGCTGGCCAAGTTGTTATGGTAGATTTTGAAGCGACTTTTCCACTTGGCGGAGGTGCTCCTTTTACAGAACATGTCAATTTAAACTCGCCAAATATCAATGATGGTTCAGATTTGGAAACAGGAAACGATTATTTATATATTTATGATGGAAACGATGCCACAAGTTCCAATCCTTTAGGAGTTTATACAGGTACAGCCGCTGCAAACCCTGAACCTGGAACGGTGTATTCGACAGGACAATGTATTACTTTTAGAATGACAACTGCTAATTCTGGCACAAGTTGGGGAGGCTGGAACGCTTATGTTTCATGTGCAGCAGAGGCTACCGTAAATGCTACTGAAACAACTTGCTCGGCTACTTTTGCAGAAAACACATTAGCAAACAATCAACATGAAGTTTGGACATACTGCCCTGCAACGGCTGGCGATTGCATCTGGGCAGATTTTTCGTCTAGCTTTTCGCTCGAAACGGAAGAAGATTATCTATATGTATATAATGGAAATAGTGTTGATGAACCACTTTTGGGCATTTTTACGGAAACCAATAATAGCTTAGGTATTTTGAAAGCAACGATAGAAAACGCTTCTGGCTGCTTGACATTTAGATATATGTCTGATGGCGGAGTAGCAGGCACAGGCTGGAGTGCCGCTATGAGTTGTGGCGAATGTCGTTTAGCAAATGGAACAGACTCTTGTGTCGATGCAACACCAATCACACAAACAGGAACTTATGCCGCTATGACAGTAAATTTTGATGGTGAAGGCGTAACGAGTGGCGACAATCCAAATGCAGAAGGTGGCGACCCAAATTTGCCAACGAATGATGCTGCAAATGGCGATGGTGCAAGTGGTGAAAATTGTTTTGCAGGCGAGCAAGAAATTACAATTTTAGAAAACAACCATTGGTATCAATTTACGATGCCTTCCGTTGATTGTGCAGGAGGTTTTGATTTTGGCTTAAATAATATCTCTTGCCAAAATACAGCTAGTTTTGCAGGAGCTCAAATAGCAATTTATCACAGCTCGGCAGGCTGCCAAAATGGTACAGCTTGGGGAAATCCACTTTATTGTGCCGATATTTTGCAAAATGGTTCTTCTATCAATCTAAATGATTATGATGGAAATGGAAATAGCGTTTTTGGGCAGCCTGCTGATGACCCAACTTTAAAAATTATTGAAGGGGAAACTTATTACATTATGTTTGATGGATATGTTGGCGGACATTGCAATTACGATTTACTTGTTTCAGGTTTTCCAGACGACATCAATGAGCTAACAGCATCGGCAAACAGCATTTGCACAGGAAACACGACAGATTTAACAATTAATGCAAGCATTGGTGTAGAGATTTTAGTCTTTGAAACTGCAACAGCCGAGACAGATGGCGATGCACTCTACGCTCTCAATTCGAGTAGTCCAGATTATATCGCTTCTTATGGCCCAACAACAGCACCAAATGCAGATGGCGAAATTGAATATACAGCTTTAAGCCTACCAACAAATACTACTTGCACACCTCGCACTTTCCAAATTTATGCGAGAGACCCAAACAATGATGGCAGCACTTCTTGCGACCCTTTTGCTGCTACAACTGTTATTGTTTATCCATTGGCTACCGCAACTTCACAATTTGATGAGCCTACGGCCTCTTGTGCAACAGCAATTATTACTAATTGCGATGTTGGGCAAATGACAATCATGTATGACAACGACAACGATTTGGCAGGAAACGGCTATGAGGCATCTACAGCACCGACAATTTCGGCAGGTGACCCAGATGTAACTGTCCGTTATCAAGTAGCAGCGACAGGTGCACCTAGCGGTTGCGAAACCACAGGAAGCTATGTAGTGAGTTGTGCATTTGCACCTGTTTCTATTAGCGGTTCTGTTTTCTTAGACGAAAATACACAAGATGGCTTTAGCACAGGCGAAACACCTATCACGACAGGCGTAACAGTAGCTTTGTATGACTACAATGGCGGCACACCAATTTTAATTACCCAAGATTTGAATGGAACGCCTTTGCCAACGACAACAGATGCAAGCGGTGATTATTCATTTACCAATCTTCCGCCAGCTACCTATTATGTCGTATTTTCTACACCAACAGGCAATGCTATTACCACCCAGCCAGACCTTATTGTAGAGGGCGATGATGATGATAGCGATATTGATAGCAATGGACAAACGCCAAATATCATCTTAGCAAGCGGCGACAATGCAATCGATGTTGATGCAGGTTTTATTTTAGTTTGTGGTTCAAACGCAGGACAGTTTTAGTTCTTTATAGCTAAATGTTGTTTCGATAAGTAGTCAGACAAAAATAAGTATATATCTCGTTGGAGCTAACACGCTGAACATCAATGCGTTAGCCACTAAACGAATGCTTTATTAAATAGGTGCTTGGCACTTAACAGCAATTATTTATCTAAAAATAGAAAAGCATCTTCTCGCAAAAATCATTTTTGTGAAAAGATGCTTTTTAGCTTTTCCTAGAAAGCAAATAATTCGATACTTACGAAATTGCTTCGCAATGAATTACCCAAAACACATTAAAAAAATTATGACAATAATTTGATGAGATATATCATTGCAAGCACACAAACAATCTTACCTTTGTTGTAGCAACTATTCTCATTTTAACAAAAGTAATACCTTTTAGTACACTGTAAAGCAAGTTTTTAACTACCAAATAGCTTTGAATTGGAGAATAGTTGATTAGGAGCTGTTTAAATATTATTTTTTGGATTAAAAAAGCATTCATTTTGACTAAAAATCAAGCTTTTTTTAGCAGTTTCAAAAACAACTTTTAAACAGTAATTTATATTTAAAACATGAAAAAACGACATATTATCCTAAGCACAAGTATCATACTCCTCACAACAGCAATACTCGTTATATTGTTTGGGCAAGACAGAATTGTGTTGCAGGCAGTTGCATTACCTTCCAACTATCAGTTTCAGTTCGATTCGGCTTATGAAGAGTTTTTTTTTGAAAAAGAAGCAGTCAAAATCAATGCTTTACTGTTTCGTACCGAGCAAAAACCTTCTAAGGGTTTAGTATTTTATTTGCATGGCAATGCCGACAATTTGCAGCGACACGCCAAAAGATATAGTCATTTTACTGAAAAAGGCTATGATATTTTTATGATGGATTATAGAAGCTACGGCAAGAGTAGAGGAATAACAAACGAAGCTGTTTTTCATGAAGATGTACAGTGGATTTTTGAAGAAGCTTTGAAAATATGCGAAACAACAGCAGCCGAAACCATTGTCTATGGTCGCTCATTGGGGACAGGTATGGCAAGTAAGCTGGCAAGCAAACAACAAGTGAAAACCTTGATTTTGGAAACACCTTATTCTAAAATTGCCGATGTACCGAATTATTATTTCCCTTTTTTGCCCTACGACAAATTTCTGAAATACACTTTTCGCACCTGCGATTGGCTCAACAAAGTATCTTGCAACACTTATATCATACATGGTACGAAAGATTGGATAGTACCTTACAAATCAGGCCACAGACTGAAAAGTGTGATGTCGAACGCCAATCATTTTATTACGATAAAGGGCGGACATCACAATAATTTACCAACATTTTCGGCCTATCATCATTATCTAAACTTGTGTTTGGAAGACAATCTTTAATCTACTTCAGAAGTACCCTCTTTGCCTTTTTTAAATTTATAACCAATACCTTTTACTGTTTTGATATACCCTTTGTCGAGTTTTTCCCTTAGCTTTCTGATATGCACATCAATTGTTCTATCATTCACAATGACATTGCCCCAGATTTTATCCAAGATTTTTTCTCTCGTAAACACTTTTCCAGGCCGAGAAGCCAATAAATAGAGCAAATTAAATTCCTTGCGAGGCAATTCAATCAATCTACCTGCTTTTCGGAGTGTAAACGTATCTCTATCAATTTCCAAATCTCTGACCGCAATCACATCGCTTTTTTCCTCTTCTTCTTTGCTATATCTTCGCAACAAAGATTTGATTTTACTCAGCATCAGGCGAGGCTTGATAGGCTTTGTCAAATAATCGTCAGCACCTATATCAAGAGCCAAAACCTGTGTAAATTCCTCGCTTCTAGCCGTCAAAAAAACAATTAAAGTATCCTTAAAAACTTCTTTACTCCGCAACTCTTTGCAAGTTTGAATACCATCAAGTTCTGGCATCATAATATCTAAAATAATCAGATGGGGTAAATGTTTTTCGGCCTGTTCCAAAGCTTTGATACCATTGGAAGCCAAAAAAACTTGATACCCTTCTTTCCGAATATTATAGCTCATAAATTCGAGGCTATCAGCTTCATCATCTACCATTAAAATTTTGATGTCGTTGTTGTTCATTGGTTGTTTTTAGAATAAAAATAAATAAATATTCAAAATTTGGCACACTATAAAGAAAGTCAAATGAAATTTGTTTCTTCAAAATATTGAAAGAAGTAGAAAACGCTTTAAAAATGCCTTCTACCTAAGAGGTTGTTTAAATTTTGTTTTTGATGCTTTTTTTAAGCCAAAGGATAGAACTTAAACAGCCTCTAAGCTTGGCACTTATGCAAAGATAAAAAGAATCTTTTTATAATTTGATTTTGTTTTACTATATAAACGCTTATGATAGGTTTATTCCAAAAAAATGAAGCAGCTAAGACATTGAAAATCAAGGCATTATCATTTGCTTGAATATCCAAAAAAATCTGGATAACTACTCAAAAATAGAAAAAGACATTGTTTTTGAATTTTGATACTTTTGCTAAAGCGAAAATGACACTGATAGCTCTTCAAAAGGTAAAACAAATCATGTTTCTGACAGACTGTGTTTTAATTAAAAACCATTAAAAATACTTGCTAAAGTTTAGTCTAACACAAACTTTAAATAGGCATCAAAACGAAAAAATACTGTGACGCATTGACAAATAATCGTCTAATCTCATATCAAGCATGTAATAGAAAAACAAAAATAGAATATGCTTGTTTAATGTTTTTGTTTATCTTAGTAATAAAGTAAAAGTAGAAAAAAGCTAAATATAATAAAATAAAACTATTTATATAGCTTTCAAATTGAGTAAATTAAAAATAAAATAATGGACACTAGAGTATATCACAACATTGAAGGTTTAGTAAACTTTCCTACTATACGTTTATCAGAACTTTCTGTTTTTGAAAATATGGTAGATAAGTATCAACCTGAATGTATATTTGTAGCAACTACTACCAGAACAACGAAAGCTGGAGAGAAAGACCTAATTGGTCGCAAGAAGATAGTTGAAAAAACAAATACAAGTTTATCATTCCAACACAACGGCATGGTATATAGTGTTGATAGTGCCAATTTTCGCACGCTCGAAGACCAAAAAGATGGTGCTTTGAAAGGCTTTGAAGATGGAACTGATTATTATGCAGCTAAAGAAGGCAATTTTATTGATAGCGAAGAGTATCAACATTGTCAGACTGCGGGCTTCGAAGATAGAGTAGAATACTTAAAAGCTCAACGAATTGGTTTTGTAGGAAGTATCGAAAAATTGGAAACAGCAGTAGCTAATGGCAAACTTAATGATGCTGAATACAAGAAAATCAAAACTCTGCAAACAGACTCACAAGTATATAACTTTGCCAAAAACTTTGGCTATGACAACTACGATGAGTTTGAAAATGCTTTAGCAAGTGGCTTCGTAAAAGCAGAAGCAACCGACTACCGAGAAGCACTAGAAAAAGGGTTTGATAGCTCAAAAACTTTTTATAAAGCCAAAAAAGGTAGCTTCACTGATTTAACAGAATTTCAGCAAGCACAAACAGTAGGCATTGGCGATAAGCAAGATTGGAGTAGATATGTAGAACTCAACAACATCAAAGAGACTTGCGGTTTCCGCTCTATTGAGCAAGCACACTTATTCGAATTGTTGAACAATTTGGAAGAAAACAAAAAAGTGTCTATCACTAGAATGTGGGAAATGCTAAAAAGCAATCAGAAAAATGCCAATAATTCAAAAAGCGATGTGAGTTGGCTCGACCGTCCTATTATGCAAATATTTGGCGGAGGCTCAAAATTGCCAGATTGGTACTCTACTTCATTCAAAGATATGGTAGAAGTAAAAGTATTTTTGATTTCTAATGAAAATATCGGACGTATTGGACTGTATGATGCTGATGGCGAAGTATTTGAAAGAAAAATAATGAAGCCTATTGTTGCAGAAATAGAAGAACTAGAAATGTTGGACGAAGAGACCAGCGAAGAGTAGAGTTGTTTTTAGGTAATGCTAAAAAAAATATAAATATTAACAAATAAGCACTTTTTTAGTAAAGCTATAACATTTATTGTTTCTTTTATTTTAAAATCAGTAAATTACATAGTAGCTTTGCAAAATGAATAATGTATTTGTTTGTTAAATATTTTAGGCAAATTGTGAAAGCTAATGCCTTAATTTTCGAGACATTATGTTTGCCATAGTATTATATCAAAACAAATCTTCAAAACTAAATCAATCCATCAAATATAGTCTATATTTTAAATATTGAGTCAAATATTAGAAATAAATTGCCTATTTGTAGAGAAATCAAACAGGTATATCAACTTAGTGTTTGATACTGAAATAAAGAAAGGCATTTTTTAGCCAAAATACTACTAGTGCCAAACAATATACAGAAAAAAATAGATTATTTAATTAGTGCTTGTCACTTAGACTATAACATAATAAAAGTTTTATTTTTATGAAAAAGCTATTAAGTTTAGCAATTTTAATGACCCTTTCATTAGGGCTTTTTACAGCTTGTGAAGAAGAAAAAGATAGTGATACAACGCTAGGCTTGGCTTCTGAATGCAACATTTCTAACAATGTGGAAGATAAATACGAAGACGATGCTGTACGTTTGGCTTTACGCCTACAACAAGCAGGCCCATTGGCTTCTCAAATCGAAATCCCACAAGCTTTAATTGATAGAGCATTGGGTGCTTTGAGTGCTGTTTACAATTCTGACTTTGCAGCACGAGACTCTATCGTAGATGAGTATGATATTCACACAGTAGATTATCCTGCTTACAACGAATTTACACTACAAGTAGATACTACTTTTGCTTGGGTAAAAGAATGGGAAGATGGCAACCGTTTGACGGAATATGCACCTATCGACGAATTGATGAATGCGTATAGTATTGATATAGATGGTGGATTAACACCTGTAACAGTCAATATCGGTGGTACAGAAACTACGGTTTTTATTGCAAGTATGACTTCTACTCGTGCCTTAAATCTTGGCGGTCTTGTTAGTTTGTTTGAAGGCATAGATGGTGTTGTTAGCGGAAACTTCAACGAAACAGGTGCTGACGGAAACAATATCAACATTATTGACAACGGAAATGCTGTTGAATTGACATATAGCATCGGCTATGACGATGACGAAGAAGCTGGCGAGTGTTTGGCAGACTGTGAGTTTATGCGTTCTTGGTTTTTTACAGTATATGACTCTGACTGTTCGGCAGTTTATACAGGTGTTGAAGGCGACCCTGCACCGTAATTATTTTAAGTAAAATTCAAGTTGCTTTAGAGGCTGTTTAGAGATTGTTTTTTTTAGAAAAAATACTTTTTTATCAAAAGCTAATATTTAAATAGCCTCTAAAAAATATCTAATAATCTGTTTTATAAATCTAATGGTCATGAAAGACAACAAACGAGGGATTTATATCGGCATTTCGCTTTTCATTTCAGTTATTCTTATCATTTTTGCACTACAAAACTCAGCTGTAACATATCTCAATTTATTGTTTTGGGAAGTGGAAGCTTCTCTAGCAATAACCTTATTGGGAGCAGTGATGATGGGTATAATACTAACACTAATTGTGGCAGTACCTACTCGCCTAAAAATGAGTAAACACATCAAAGAACAACAGCAAAAATTGACAAAAGTTGAAAAAATGTTGCAAGAAGAACTGCTAGAAAATCACGAAATTAAAGCGAAAAAAACTAGCAACAACGAAACTATACCAGAAAAATCTCAAATATAAGTAGTCGGACAAAGATAAACGACAATACCTCGAAGCTAACATACTTGCTTTCAAATATGTTAGCAAACATTGACTGTTTATTAAATAGTGCTTGGCACTTAATTCATTATTTAACGAAATAAAGCTTTTCTTTTATATCGTTAAAAAAAGAAAAAAAGAAGTAAGTATTCTCACAAATTTATTCTACAAATTGTGGAAGTTAATACTGTAATTTTCGAAGTATTAAGTAGTCAGACAAAAATAAATATACATCTTGTTGAAGCTAACACGCTAAATATCAATGAGTTAGCAACGAATCTGCCGTTTATTAAATAGTGCTTGGCACTTAGCACAGATTTTTTTATGATGAGATATTGTTTAGCACTTTCTGTTCACAAAAATACAATGAAAACTTAACTTACTTCTTATACAACAAAAATTAAGTCTCAAAACAATAATGTTTAAAACTTAATTTTATATTTGCATTATTCCAATTTTATATAAAACGCACAGCATAATAATAATGAAGCAGATAGGATTATTTACCATTTTATTGACAATAGCCGCTCTTAGTATGCAGGCTCAACACGCAACAGTAGTGTATAACTACGAACGCAACAACTTTAACGAAAATCAGGCCTTGCCACCAGAAATGAATTTTATCATTAATGGAGGTGTAGCAGAAGATATCAACGAAGTATCTATAAATCTTTATCGTTCAGGCGATAATAAAAGAAAAAAATCTTTATATGAAGGGATTTGGAAACGCCCTTATGGAAGCCAACAAGATATTTTTGCGGTTTTGATGAATTACAAATTGCGTGGTGGCAGTCAATACGACATCACAATAGATTATTTCAGAAGCATCTCTGATGCCGAAAGAGAGTATTTGAAAGTAAGACTATTTCAAACACTTGATGCTTATATCTCTTCTTCATTAGAAGTTAATCGCACTCGAATTGAACTAACAAAGCCATACAAAGTTATTATGAAAGACATAAATACTATCGTAGAAGATGGTTTGTCTATTTATAAATCTCGCAACGAAATTGCTTTTGATGGTTTCTCTGACGTAATAAAAGGAAAAATTAAGCAAATAGAAGACGCTAACCTTTCTAAAGGAAAATATCTATTTGGTGGAAAAAAGAAAAAAGAGTCTAAGTCTGCTTATGCAAATCAATTGATGGCAGATTTGAAACAACTCATTCACAATGAAACAGAACAGTTTTTAAACTCTGACTTATTGACGGCTAAAGATACAAAATTAGTAGATGACTATCCTGTTGATAAAACAAGAGGTTCTCTTTCAATAAATGTCGGTTATGGTGGTGTTCATTTTGATGGCGGCTTCAACGATTTAGACTATGGTAGTGCTCCTTTCGTAGGTGTATCTTTGCCTTTCGGCCGCAAAGCATTTTCGCCTTTTTTGGCAAACACTTCTATCTCGGCAGGTGTTTTCGTTAATAACTTTGAAAACGTTGCTGGCGAAGAAATCACAGGGCCATTAGTAAAAAGACCTACTTATCTTGGGTTAGGCTACAAAATGTTTAAATTCATTCGCTTAAATGCGGGAGCTACTTTCACTGAAAAAATTAATGCTTCAAACGGATTAGAACTCAAAGACATCAACATCCGTCCATTTGTAGGAATTAGTGCAGAGTTTAACCTCTCTGTTAGCTTTGGCGACAAATAAAATTTCACATCTCATTGAAACTAATGCCATAGTTTTCAATGCGTTAGCCACTAAACGAATGCTTTATTAAATAGGACTTGGCACTTGAATCTCTTTTTTTGAATAAGTGCCAAACACTAGCTACTAATTTGTGCTAACGTATTGAAAACTACTAGAGTGTTAGCTTTCAAAGTGCATCAATTTATTTCTATTTATTCACTAAAGAAGAAACTCTTTCTAACAGAATATGAAAAAAATAATATTTTCTTCCGCTATATTAATACTGTGCATGTGTTTGGGAAATCAAGCCAATGCACAACAAAATTACTATAAATTTCGCATTTCTCCTTCTGTTGGAACAATGCTATATTATGGCGATTTGACAGACACTTACCCAAGAGTGAAAAATTATTCTAGTCTTGCTTATGGTGGAAATCTGGAAGCTAGTTTATCAAAAACTATTGGCTTCAGACTTTCGGCCACAAAAGGCGAAATCTCTTATAACGACCGAACACTCGATAGAAACAACGAACTATTGGTAGATAATCCTAACTTTGGACGTGGCCTAAATTTCAAAACCGACATCTTAGATGCTTCTGCCTCTTTCGTGTTGTATGCCGACAATGACCGCCGCATGAAAGATGATGCTTTTATTGCACCATATCTGACTGTTGGATTTGGTATAACAAGATTTGATGTTTTTGCAGATTTAATTGACCAAGATGGCGGGTTTTACAACCTTTCAGATGAAACATTAGAACAAGATGGCGACTATGAAACAAATGTTACAGAGTTAGCTATTGAAGGAGAAAAATATGATACCGATACATGGCATATTCCTGTTGGAATAGGTTTAAAATTTAGAGTAGGCGACCGTTGGAACTTAAATTTTGAAACGAATGTAAAATATGCTTTAACAGATTATTTAGATGACGTTTCTACAAGAGGCGATGATAACAATTTAAATGATTTTTATAACTATACATCTGCTTCTTTAAACTATAATTTTGGACTAAAACATCGCACCATAAAAGCTCCTGTTTTTATTGCTGACCAATATTCTGTTTTGAATCTAACGGACTCTCTACAATTTAATATTGACGGACTTGCTGATTCTATGGCCATAGAAGAACCTTTGAGCATAAAAGAGCAAAGAAAAGCCAACAAAGCAGCAAAAAAATTAGCGAAAAAAGAAAAGAAAATCGCTAAAAAGCAAGCAAAATTAGAGAAAAAAGCGAAAAAAGCAAGCGAAAAAGAAGCTCGTAAGGCTGAAAAACAAGCTATGAAAGATGCTTTAGATATTTGCTATGAAGACTGCAAAGAGCTGCCTAAGAAAAAAGATAGAAAAAAATGCCAGAAAGATTGTAAAAAAGAAGGGTTTGAAATTTATTTAGAAAAAATCAAAGCCGAAAAAGCTGTTGCTGACTCTACTGCTGCTACACAGAAGATTTTAACTCCTGTTGAACAAATTAAACAACAAAATGCTGCTAATGCAAAACTCGATTCTTTAGAAAATGTAATTAAAGATGAGAAAAAAGCAGAAGAAAAATCTAGCGGTGGCATAATAAGTGACGAAAATTCTAATGGTGCAGGAACAAAAAATGATGGCTCTAATACCATTGTTTTGCCAAGTGGTGGTGGAAATAATATGAGCGAAAGCGATATTAAAGCTATTATGAATGAAAGAGATTTGCAAGACCTAAAATTGCAAATGGAAATTCAGAAGCTACAAAATAACAACAATTCTTCGTATGACCCAACTATCGAAATGTATAAGTTGGAAACTGACAGATTGCGTCAAGAAAACTCTGATACTAAAATTTTGAACAAATTAGATGAAATTCAAAATCGTTTAGACCGTTTGGAACGCAAGGGACATAGAGGAGGACATGGCAAACATCACAATAGTAGTCATCGACATGACCAAACAGAAATAAGAGAAATCGAAATTATCAAAGAAATTGAAACAAGAAATGATGGTATCGAGACTGTTAAAGAAATCGAAATTGTGAAAGAAGATGGCGAAATTATCAGAGAAATTGAAATTGTGAAGGAAGATGGTGAAATTATCAAAGAAATCGACATGACTAATGAAGATTTTGATGAAGCCGTAGCTACTAACTCAGAAGTGAGAGCGTTGAATCGTGAAATTGAATCGTTGAAAATTCAAATTTTGGAAATGAAACTTGAAGAAAGCGGTGAAGGTAGTGCTGAAACAGAAGCATTGAAAAGAGAAATCGAAGCGATGAAACAACAGTTGGAACAACAAGAAATGCGTACTGAAGAAATAATAGAGGAGGAAAAATCTTCTAAAAAAAAAAAGAAACGCAAAAAGAGATAGAAGAAAGCACAAGTAATGCAGAGCTGCTGGAAGAGTTGAAGCGTTTGCGTGCTGAGTTGGCCGACAAAAATACGGAAACTATTGAAGTGAGTGCTGATGAAGACACAAAGGCAAGAGAACAACGCATAGCAACATTGGAAGCAGAAGTAGCGGTTTTGAAAAAAAACTTGGAAGCAAAAAGTAGTACGCCTACAAATTCTTCAACTACGGTAGTTGTGCCAGCTAATGACAATGGAAACTCTGAAAAACTAGCAGCCGAATTGAGTGAAATAAATCGCACTTTGCAAACTTTGAGAATGCAAAACGAAAGCCTGCAACAAAAATTGCAAGTAATGGAACAGCAAGCTCGAACTATTCGAACAACAGTTTATGCACAAGAACCATATAGCAATTTGCTCAAAAGATTTCCGATAGCTAATATTTATTTTGCGACCAACTCGGCAGCTATTAGCAAAGATGAAGAAGGCAAAATAGCAGAAGTTGCCAATGTTTTGAATAAATATGAAGAAGCCAGATTAGCTATTACGGGCTATACCGACCACATAGGCAATGCTGATTATAATTTGAAACTTTCTAAACAAAGAGCTGAGGCTGTCAAAAATCGCTTTATAGATAGATATGGCGTTTCAATAACAAAAATAATAATGAGCTATCATGGAAAAGATGAAGGGTCGCAAACAGGCGATAATCCTTTTGCTCGAAAAGTAGAATTGAAATTGACACGATAAGTTTTCACAAAACTTTTCTATAAAAAACTAAAAAGAGCTAGTAATGAGTGGTAAAAACTCGTTACTAGCTCTTTTTTTATACAGTAAAGTGCCATTTAATAATAAAAGATTTTGTGCTAACGCCTTGAATTTCAACATGTTAGCCTTCACAATTTGTAGAACAAAACAGCCTTACTACTTATTTATTTTCTAACCAAAAAAACAGCCAAATCTACTGCCGAATCTAGCGGTGTGCGTCCCATGAGGTCGAAAGAAAAATGAACGGCTTTTTCTATCAATTCATCGGTGCGTGCAAACTGCTCACTCTCATCTTTCAGCCAATATTTGATTACCAAATTGGTTTGCGGCCACAGCCATTTGCCATATTGCGAAGCCAAAAATAAGCGAGGCATCACTTCTTGATTAGCAACTCCTTCTTGCACCAAAGCTGCCGCAAATTCGATATACTTTTCTTTAAACTTTCTCAAAGCAGAATCAGAAAAAATAGCATTTAGTCCATTTGTTTTTGTCGTCAATTGCAAATAGCTTCTTTGCTCTTTCAAAACCTCTTGCAAAGTGTAGAAAAATGCTAACATCTTTTCTCGTGCCGTATAATCCGCATATATATCATCTGCTTCCATACGACTCATAGTTGTGTCGAAAAAGCCAGCCCAAATATTGCGTTGAATGGCTTTGAGTGAGCCAAAATGCTCATAAAATTCAGTTTCTGCTATATTGAGAGCTTTCGCAAATTGATGTACAGAGCTAGGTTTTTTATTATCAGCCAGCACACGTTCTAAGTATGCTTGTTGCAATTCATTTTTTGTCATATTTGTTTTTTGTTTTGCTAAAAAATGCAAACTATTTTATCTCTTGTTGAGATATAACTGTTTAGGCATGAAGCTTTTACGATTAAAAAAGTAAAATTTAAACAATTTCTTAGTTTGCTTCCATTTCTTAAACAAAATTTGGTAGTTTATAGTTCGTTTACTGCTTTTAATGAAATTTATATTTTTCAAACATCAAACATTTTTGTATCAATGATTCGGACATTTCTTATAACAATTTTTTTTGAATAAAAAAAACACCTTTGGCAAGGGAAATACACTATTTTTCAGTTCAAAAGGCTATAAAATTCGCAACTATTGGCCGCCTTAGCCTAAAAAAAATAGTAAGTAATCGGACAGATTTATTCTACAAATTGCGAAAACTAACACATTGAATATCAATACGTTAGCTCAAACCGTCCATTTATTAAATAGTGCTTGGCACTTATGTTTAAGCCTTTGATAAAAAAATGTATAAATGTCCGAACTATTGTTGTATCATTGCTACACAACGCAAACATCTACGAAACATGACACTAAACGACATCATATTATTACCAATATTTGTGGTTATAATATTGCTTATCAGCATTATCATACAAGAAGTTTTTTACAAAAAAAATCCTTTAAAAAAGTATTTTATACCTGCTTTATTGCTCAAATTAATGCCTTCAATGCTATATGCTGCTATTTATGCCTTTTATTATAAGGGCGGCGATACTTTGGCTTATCACGAATATGCTATGTATATTTACGAAGTGTTTCAACACGACCCAAAACGTGCTTTTGAAATTGCGACCTCGCCAGCCAATCATTTTTCTTTCAACACCAAAGATGTCACACAGCATATATGGTTTTATAAATCGGAAGCAACTTATATGGTCGTTCGATTAGCGTTTTTTTTCGGTATTATTTGTTTTGGTAGTTTTTGGGTAACAACTCTTTTGTTTGCAACGCTTTCTTTCACAGGGTTATGGGCTTTATATACTGTTTTGGCAGATATGTATCCAAAATTGAAAAAACAAATGTTTATAGCCGTATTCCTATTGCCATCAGTATTTTTTTGGGGTTCTGGACTCATGAAAGATACGATTACGATAGGCTGTTTGGGCTGGCTGATATATGCTTTTTATCAAATTGTTATAAAAAAAAGACGCATACTGAGTTCTGTTTTTATTTTTATGATTACTTTTCGGCTTATCTGGATTTTAAAAGCATATATTGTTATTGGCGTTTTGCCTGCTTTGTTCTATTGGTTTGTGAGGCATTATGCTAATTATGTGAAAGAAACACGCCTAAAAATGAGTGTTTTGATACTTACAGGTGTGTTTTTGGCCAGCTTTTCCTATTATTTTCAAACCCATATTCAAAATTTGACCAATGTTTTATTTCTGAAATTTGCAGATATTGCTTTTGGCTTTCAAACTTGGCATTCCATTTTTGAAGGGCAATCTATTTATTCACTTGGCGAAATTGACTTCACTATCAGTGGAGTGTTATCTAAATTTCCTGCTGCCGTAAATGTCACTTTATTTCGTCCTTATTTAAATGAAGCACATAATCCTGTAATGTTGATTACCTCTATTGAGAGTACATTTTTTCTTGTATTTACTATTTATGTATGCTTACGAGTAGGTTTTTTTCGCCTCTTTCGTTTTATTTGGAGCGAACATTTTGTGGGATTTTGCCTCATTTTTACCCTATTATTTGGGTTTGCTGTTGGCTTTACTAGCTACAATTTTGGAGCTTTGGCACGCTACAAAATTCCTTGCTTGCCTTTTTATATTGCTGCTTTGTTCATTGTTTTACAGCTTCATAAGGAGCGAAAAAATATTGCTGTTTAGGCATAGGAGAGAAGCACAGTGCTATTTTTTATTCAGCAATTTAGGTAGTTGTTTATTTAAGTACCAAGTACCATTTAATAAAGCATTCGTTTAGTGGCTAACGTATTGACATTCTAGGTGTTATCTTGTTCTGAAACGCCCAAAAACTTCTGAATAATTACGAAAAAAAATGCCAAGCACTATTTAATAAAAGAAAAATTCAGCTTTTTAGCCTAAATCGCCTTTCATAAATAGTGCTTGGCACTTACTGCAAACTAAATTATGTATAGGCTTTAAGCCTTTTACTTCGATAAAACTTAGTTTGTTTAATTGTCTATTTTAAATCTTCTAACAAAGCTTTTGCAGCATTTAATTTTTCAATTTCTTTTTGCAATTGCTCAATTTTCGTATCAATTGGATTGTCAGTTTTGGCAGGAGTTGCTGGTTCAACTGCTTTAGTTTCTACAACAATTTCCTCTTTCTCTACTACTGTTTCAGTCGCTGCTGCTGTTTCTGCCTCATCAACTGCCACATCTTTTGAACCCAAAACTTTGCCATCTGGCGTTTGAAATTCAACTTCAACAATAATTTTCTTTTTGATAATTTCTTCTGTTACCACTTGCTTGCTTTCGATTGTTGGTGTTGCTACTGCTTGTTTTGGTGCAGCAATAGGATTTGAAGTTGCAATTATACTTTCTTCACTTGTTGTTGTTTTAACAGGTGCTTCAGTTGTTTTTTCAACTTCAACCTTTTCTGTTGTTGCAGCTACTTGAGCAGGTTCTGTTTCAGTAGTTTCAACTGCTGCTGTACGACCAAAAATACTTTGACGAGTGCTTTGAGCAGCTTTCTCAACCGCATTGCCAGCACCTTTTACAATGCCGACAGCACCTTCTCCAGCACCTTTCACAATACCAACAGCATCTTTGCCTGCTTGTTTTGTAGCATCAAAACCTTGTCCAATTTTGCTCTTTTTGCAAGTTTTAGCTGTATCTTTTGTGCAGCTACCATTACAAAACAACATAGAGCAGATAATCCACAATAAGAAAATGATGCCCACAATACCAAAAAAATGTTTTGGTGTTGTTTGTTTGGCTTTGTTTGTTATATCTCCTATACTCATTTTATTAGATAATTTTTTAAGTTCTTTTTCATAGGTATTTACGAATTTGAGACGCTATTTGGTTTTTAAGTCACAACACAAATTTGCATATCTTGAACAAAAAAAAATATATCTTTAAGTTGCTAAAACTTAATTTTAGTTACGAAACATAAAAAAAAGACATTTAAGCATAATATTATGCTTAAATGTCTTTTATAATGCTAAAAAAATAATATTTATTTAGCGTATCTTATTCTAGTTTAAATTTGATAGGAAGTGTAAAACTTACTTTTACAGGTTTTCCTCTTTGCTTTCCTGCCGTCCATTTAGGCATCATTTTTACTACACGCAAAGCTTCGGCATCGCAACCTGCACCTCCACCTGGAAGTCCACGTCTTACCTGTGCATTTGTGATAGTACCATCTTCATTTACTACAAAGCTGACAAACACTGTTCCTTCAATGCCGTTTTCTCTGGCCATTGGAGGATATTTGACATTTTTACCAATAAATTTAAACATTTCGCCTTGTCCGCCCTTAAATTCAGGCATTTGCTCAACGATAGTAAAAATCTCTGGCTCTTCGGGTTCTTCCTCTTCTACCACTTCTTCTATAATTTCCTCTTCGCCTTCGTCTTCTATTTCCTCAATGATAACATCAGGAATTTCGACTTCGGTATCTTCTTCCGCTTCAATATCAATTATTTCGGGTTCATCCTCAATAATTTCTTCATCTTCCACGATTTCCAATTTTGGTGGTGGCGGAGGCGGTGGTGGTGGTGGTGGCTTTTGAATACTCTGTGGTGGTAACTGTTCAATTTCGTCTAGTATCATAACTTCACCTAAGTCCATTGGTGGTTCTACTTCTTCTTGCCACATAAAAGAGGCCATAGAAAAACCCATAGAAATAATCAGACCTGTTAGTAAGAAAGGCATACTAAATTTCTGAATATCTACTTCTGGATATTTGGTGAGATAACGTTTGCTCTTGTTAGCCTCGTTTGCAGCCATTACTGTGTCTGCCGAACGAACACCGAACAGCAGGAAGTATAAACCATAAGCTAACAAGATGCCGCCAAACAATACTAGCAACATTGTTAAATTGTACATCGCCCCTAACAATGCTAGCGTTAGGGCTAACAAAAAGAAGGCGATATTTCCCAAGTTAATATTGCTCATATTTTCTTTAGTTTTTGGGGTGAAAAAAAGAAATGAAATATAAATAAGGCCGTAAAACTCCCTATTATGTTAGCGAAAATGTCGCTAATTTCAAAAAATCTTGTTGTTATAAATAGTTTTTGTATTATTTCTATCAAAAAACCATACAAAAATGAAATGCTAATTGCTATGATAATGCTATTTTTGTAATGGTATAATCTACTTTGACTATCCAATAATAGCAAAATGATAATGATAAAGTGGCAGAATGCGTGTACGAGTTTGTCAATGTGAGGTATATCTAGGAATGATATTTTGGAGACGTTTCCGCTAGGTAAAATAGATAATACAAACATTGCTGACATCCAAATGACAACTAATAAGCGATATGGCATTATTTCTGGCACTTTTAATAAACAAAGCCCAAAATACTGTTTTAAGAGCAGAGTACAAAATATTGAGCTTAGTTTTTTCTATCTTTTTTTGAATAATGCGTTTTGTATCATTTTGTTGTTTTTGAATGAAAAAACTGTTTTTTTGAATGAAATGCTTGATGGTTTTGGATGAAGCAATTTGATAAATTATGGAAGCTTTGTTTTCGATAATGTTTACAAAATTTTAGATGAGCGATAATAGGTAAATAGGTGGTAGGCATTTTCAAAATGCCTGCCACCACATATATTTCAAAACAATAACATTTAACTTTTAATCTATCCTGACGGCTATGGTAATAATGACAACAAGGGCGTATAAACCACTACTAATGAAATTTTAGAAAAAATAAAACAAGCCTCCAAATAAACAAAAATAGCATTTTCGCTGTTTCATAAACACTTAATATATTATCATAAACATAAATTTAAGTCTTATGAAACAGCTATTTTTTTGTGCCATCTTATTATGCAGTCTTCAAGCTTGCAGTACGCTTAGTTCTACCACTTACATCGACCCACAAAAATCTTTTGTGCTTGGCGAAAATGAACATAGCGGCTATACTGCTAGTGTAAAAAACGTAGGCAATACCGACATTGAAGTGGTGCAACTCAACGATAAAGGCATTGCAACTTCGCTAGGTATTTTGAAAAATGCAGAAAAACAAAGCTATTCCGTAGTGAAAGATGCTACCATAAAATTTGAGAATAAAGGCGAAGAACAAGGCATTATCAAGATTTTTGCGAAAGGAGATACTAATTTGAGCATGGGCTATACAGAGTAATCTATATTTTTTTTGCTACTTATATCAAAAACGACATGTTTTTCCCTGAAAGACATGTCGTTTTTTAGTTTCATACATTCAAAAAAGGAAAAAATGAATTTTTTTTCAAAAGTCAAAACAGAAAAGATGTATCTTTAAGAGATTTTATATATCTTATCAATATAGACTTTTTTTAACTCCTATTAAAACATACTAAAAAGAATGAAAAACTTATCTCAAATATTCCCAAACTTATTGTACAGCCTTGTTGCTATGTGCTTAGTGTTTGCGAGTTGCGAAAAACCTGTTGAACCAGATACTGATGACCCTGTGGAGGGCGAAGTGTATCAAACAGGCTGGTTGAGCGATGACGAAAATATTGACGAAATACCGTCAGACATCAATCTAGGGCAATTTTCTAATTCTACGCTGCCTTCTTCGGTAGATTTGACGAGCAAGTTTCCTCCTATCGGCGACCAAGGTGCTTATGGCACTTGTGTTACCTGGACAATAGGCTACAACCTCAAAACCGCTCTCGAAGGCATGGACAAAGGACTTACGCCTAGTCAGTTGGCACAAAGCAGCAACCAATTTAGTCCAAAAGACTTATATATTTCCATTCCTTCGCACCAAAAAGCCGACTGCGATGGTACGATATTTGAATTTGCTTTCGACCAAATGATTGCTCGTGGTATTGCTTCAATGGCTACCGTGCCTTATTCCAATTTAGGAACATGCAACGCTGGCACACAGTCATCGTGGGATAATGATGCGAGCAGCAACAAAATTCAGAGTTATCGCCGTGTTGATGTCAATATTCAAACTATCAAATCTTATTTGGCACAAAACCGCCCTGTGGCTATTGGTGCCGAACTTGCCGATAATTTTATGACATGGAATACTGACGACATTATGAGTTCGCATAGTTCATTTGCCAATGTCGGACAACATGCCAGACACGCTTTTGTTTTGGTAGGCTACGATGACAACAAAGGGCCAAATGGTGCATTTTTAGGCATCAATTCGTGGGGCGATACTTGGGGCAATAGTGGCAAAATATGGATAGATTACAACTTTTGCGTCAGTGACCTTATTTTTGATGGCAATGCTTTTGTGGCCAGCAATCAGCCAGCCGACTTCGACCCAGAAAACAATACTACGCCTGTTGTTACAGGAAATCCAGACCTTGTGCCATGGAACATTTCAGACGATTTGCACCCAGATGCAGTTGTGGGCAATGAGCGTGTTGTTTATTACAATGTTTATAATATAGGCGACCAAACAGCGAGTGCCAGCAAAAAATGGAATATTTCTTATATGTATTACAATGCTTTTGATGCTACCGACTTTGGCTTCATTTTATATGATTATTACACCAACGAGTTTGGCAGCTATGGCGAAAATGGCCCTTTAGAAACAGGCTACGGTATTTCGGGCAATTGGTGGAATCATATTGATGTAGAAAGTGGTAGCAGCGTAGGAGCGGCTTTTGGAGTAGATAATATTCCTTGGTCTTATACGATGCCAAATGTCACAGGTTATTATTATTTGGTTATGATTGCCGATGCGTTTGAAGATATGGCAGAAGCTAATGAAGCTAACAATATGTTTTTCTTGACAGATGCTTTTGGCTTTCCTCCTTATTTTGAAAATGGTGTGATTAGCGGTTTTGGAAAAAATGGCAAAATGACGCTCAAAAAAGTGCCTACCGAAGCTGCTCCTAGCCGAAATGCACGGTCGCAATCGCCAACAGCACGAAACACCGATAATGTGAATGCTTATACACCACAAGAAATTCAAGGTATGCTAAGACATCAGCGTGAAACAGGCAAAATTCACGAAAAATTGCAAGAGTTTCAAGTTAGTCAGCAGCAAGGAAAACAAATTGACTAAAAAAATGTTGTAGCGAATAAACAATTGTTTTTTCATTTACAAAACATATCATTCTAAAAAAAAATAGGCTTTGCGAAAAATTTAATTATTTTCGCAAAGCCTATTTTTGTGTTTATGCTTTATCTTGGAAACATTCCAAAACGTCAAAAAAGGCTACTTTGATATATTTTTCACTAAAAAAACATATATACTTTGCTCAATATCTTAAAACCTTATCGAAAGTTAGAAAGCCATATTGTCTATGTCATAGCAACAGCCTTTTGCCTTCAATTCATCAATTCTATTTTCTTCTTAGCACTCAATATTTACATGACCAAATGCGGCTATCCAGATTACGAAATTGCAAACTTTGTGTCTTATCGCTTTTTGGCAGTCGTACTGTTTGCTGTTCCTTTTGGCTTATTTATCAAAGGCAAACGCCTTCGGCCAATATACTTACTTGCTTCTATGAGCTTGCCTATTTTATCGCTCATTATTATCGAAAGCGTAGAACGACATATAGATTGGCTCTTGCAAATATCTTTAGTTTTATGGGGAGTGTCGTTTAGTGGCGTTTTTATTTCTACTTTGCCCTACATCTTGCGAAATGCCAACAAAGATACACACACCGAAGCCATTTCGCTCAATGCTGCTTCGTGGAGTACGGCTCTAATTGTGGTGGGTTTTGGCGTATATATTTTGTCGAGCCTAGCACCAGATTTTTTTGTCGATAAACGGCTCTTACAATTTTTCTCTTGCTGTGGCTTTCTAAGCCTATTTTTTGCTTTGAAAATGAGAAAAGACGAAAATATTATAGTAAAAACTGCTGAAAACAAAACTGACTTTTACAAATACGATTGGTGGCTTATTTTTCGTGCAGCCTTTCCTGTGTTTATGATAGCACTCGGTGCAGGTTTGATTATTCCGTTTATGAACCTGTTTTTCTATCATATTTTTGATATGGACATAGAGTCATTTGCTGTTTTGGGTTCTACAACCAGCATTTTAGTCGCTTTAGGAGCATTGTTAGTACCAAAAATCAAAGAAAGATTTGGCTACGAAGCCATTACGCCCACACAATTGGCGGCTGTTTTGATGCTTTTTTTGCTAGGCACAACCGACTTTATTAGCCATCATTGGTTTGCAGTATATCTCGCCATTTTTTGCTACATTATGCGACAGCCACTCATGAACCTCGCCAATCCGCTCACTTCGCAAATGACGATGTATTATGTAGGCAAAAAAAATCAAGAAATTATGAGTGCTATTATGTCGTCGATTTGGTCGGGTAGTTGGTTTTTTAGCTCACAAATTTTTCGACTTTTGCGAGAGCATTTCGATTTGCGATATGGCTACATTTGCTACATTACGGCAAGCCTTTATTTGCTCGGCGTAGTCTTATATTTTTTCTTGATAAAAGATTTTCGTAGAAAAGAAAAAGCTGGTTTGATAGTTTAGGAACGTGAAAATAATAAGTGTTACATTTTGTAACTTAACAATTAATTGCTATAAAACGACTAAACAGGTACGAGTTTTCAACTTGTACCACATCAAAATGGTAGTTTTTAACTACCAAACACCTTTAAATTGGAAAAAGTAGGTAGCTAAAAGCTACCTGTTTGGTTTAGCACGAGTTAAAAACTCATGCTGGTATATATTTGTTACGGACAAACTCAAATGTAACACTTACTCTTTTTCTATTCCTTAAAATATTCTTGTGAAAAAAGCGATTATTCATTGTCATAAAAAAACATTTTTCAATACCATAAAGAGCAAAATGGTTCACTTTTGCCATATAAAAAATGTCTAAAAATATTTTTTTTCTAAAAAAAAGCTTACCTTTGCCCTCACTTTGAATTTTAACAAAAAAAGAAACTATTTACGTTGTGACAATTTTGGTTAAGAAATGTCTATTTTCATTTATAGTTCAATTTTTAGCCTCAAAAACCCACACTTAGTAATGGCAAAAAAATAAGTTTCCGATTTGAGGCAGAGATTTTTTGAGCTACAAGGCGAAAAACACAGTCATAGCCATAGCTACGGCGAGGCTTTTCAACGAAGTAGGTCAGAAAATGTCAATCGCAAATAAAGAAGTTATTTTTTGAACGTTATTTAAACAGTTTAATATTTCAAAAGAAATTCAAATATATTTTAACATAGATTAATATTAATTAATGCAACAGTCATACGAAAACGTACTTGTCTTTACGCCTGTTCTTACAGAAGAGGAAGTAAAGCATGTGGTAGGCGATTACCAAAAGCTGTTAAAATCTCATGGAGCTGACATCGTGCATGAAGACTTCTGGGGATTGAAACAACTTGCTTACCCAATTAGAAAAAAAACCACAGGGTTTTATCTGGTAACAGAGTTTAAGGCCGATTCGTCTAGCATCGCTAAACTAGAACTTCAGTATAAACGAGATGAGCGTGTTTTACGCTTTTTGACGACTAAACTAGACAAATACTCTTTGGAGTATAATGAGAAAAAACGTTTAGGACTTATAGGACGTAACAAAAAAACACAAAACGATAAAACAGCATAAATCATGGCAGGAAAAGCAAGAAATTCAAGAAATACGCGCATGAGTGCCAACAAGGAAGTTCGTTTTCTAACATCTCCTAAAATTGGTTTGCAGCGTAAAAAATATTGTAGATTTAAGAAAAGCGGTATTCGTTATATTGATTATAAAGATCCAGATTTCTTAATGAAATTTTTGAATGAACAAGGTAAAATTTTACCTCGTAGAATCACGGGCAACTCGTTGAAGTTTCAGCGTCGTGTTGCACAAGCTATCAAACGAGCAAGACATATCGCTTTGCTTCCTTATGTAACAGACCTTTTAAAATAGAATATCATTATGCAGATGCAAGTCATACTTTTACAAGATATGGATCGCTTAGGAGAGCAATTTCAAACCGTTACAGTAAAAGGCGGTTATGGTAGAAATTTCCTTATTCCTAAAAAAATGGCTGTTGTAGCAAACAGAGCAAACAAAGCTATTTATACAGAACGTCTCAAACAGATTAACGCTAAAGAAAATCGTTTGGTACAAGAAATCGAAACATTAGTAGAACGCTTAAAATTTGCTCCTATCAAGGTAGGTGCGAAAGTGGGTACGACCGACAAAATTTTTGGTAGTGTTACGAATGTACAGTTAGCCGATGCTATCAAAAAGCAAACAGGTATTGAAATTGATAGACGAAAAATTACTATTCCTGATGAAGTAAAAACATTGGGTACTTATTCAGCTCGTGTACGTTTCAGAGAAGATCTGAAGTACGAAATCGAATTTGAAGTGATAGCTGAGTAAAAAAACAACTTTTTGCATTATCATTTTTTTCCCCTAATAATCCCACAGGAATGTTAGGGGTTTTTTGTATGTA
>JBMZCV010000053.1:0-29027 GCA_049613665.1 Chitinophagales bacterium
GCGAAAAGGCGTTAAGATTTTTAAACAGTCTTGACTTTTTTTGGTTCGTTTTTTTTGTCAAGCAAAAAAATGAACAACAGCCGAAAAGCGGACTGCCTGAAAGATATAAGGACAAGACTATATAATCCTTTTTAAAACATACAAAATAACTATTAAATAAGTTTTGTCATAGTAGTTTCAAAGCGGAAATAGCTGATGCTTTATTAAATAGTACTTTGTACTTAAAATTTGAAATATTATTTTTTAGAGAAAAAGACATTTTTTATGTCTTTTTCTCCTTGTTTAAATAGTCATTCAGAAGTTTTTGGAGATTTCAAAACAAGATAACACCTTGATTGTCAATAAGCACCTTTTCGACATATTTTAACTAAATATCAAAAAACAAATTCAATGTGCGGAAAGACGGATAATAGCATTCATTATCTTGTAAAGTACTTATTCATCATAAAAAGATAAGTTTTTTTAAGAAGATAACTACTTGTTTACTAAGCAAAACCGTTCTACTACATTTTTCCTACCTTTCTATTAAAAAATTAAAAATAATTGTTATAATTTGCGTTTTTGTATCAAAACATAGAAAAACAAGATGAAAACATACCGCAAAGGCATCATTTCGGCAGGACACCACGAAACAGCTACGGCAGGTGCCGAAATTTTGAGAGCAGGAGGCAATGCTTATGACGCAGCAATAGGTGCGATGTTGGCAGCTTTTACAGCAGAATCATCTGCCGCTATTTCGGCAGGTGGTGGGGGTTTTTTGTTGGCACATACTGCAAAACAAGAAAGTATATTATTTGATTTTTTTGTGCAAACACCAAGTTCAAAACGCCTATTTACGACACAGCCAGATTTCCATAAAATAACGATTAATTTTGGCACAGCAACACAAGATTTTCATGTTGGCTTGGCATCTATGGCAGTACATGGCAATTTTGCAGGAGCATTTCACGTTCATCAGCGATTGGGAAAAATGCCTTTTGATGAAGTGATACAGCCAGCCATAGATTTGGCCAAAAAGGGAGTTATCGTTAGTGAATATCAAAGTAAAGCATCGAAGTTTTTGACACCTATTTTGGAAGATTCGGCAGAAAATAGATTTATTTTTATAGAAAATGGTAAACTCAAGGAACAAGGCCAAAAAATAATTGTGACCGATTTGGCAGATAGCCTTTTTCTGTTGGGAAAAGAAGGAACAGACGAATTTTATAAAGGCGAAATAGCGGGTCGTTTGGCCAATGACTGTGCCGAAAGAGGCGGTTTTATTAGTCGTCAAGATTTGGAAAACTATCGAGTGATAGAACGAAAGCCACTTGCCATAAATTATAGAAATCATACTTTGTTTACCAACCCACCACCGAGTTCGGGCGGTTCGCTCATTGCTTTTACCTTGCAACTGCTCGAAAAATATAATGTGCAAGATATTGCGAAAGATAAAAAGGCTTATACTCGGCTGTTGTGCGATGTGATGCAACTGACAGACAAAGCAAGACAAAAAGAATTTGACGCTTATATTTATAAACAAGGTTTGGCAGAACACTTTTTGGCAGCCGAAAATATGTCGCCTTATCACACTATGCTCAAAAATAATTTGCTAGGCAGCACTACGCAAATTAGCGTGTTGGATGCCGAAGGAAATGCTGCAAGTTTAACTTTATCTTCTGGTGTTGGCACGAGCTACTACATTCCAAATACAGGCATTATGATGAACAATATGCTAGGCGAAGCCGACCTCAATCCTAATGGCTTTCATCAATGGCCAACAAATCGCCGCATTTCTTCTATGATGTCGCCTAGTGTTATTTTAAATGATTTGGGAGCAAAAACGGTAGTTGGCTCTAGTGGTTCTAGCCGTATTCGTACTGCCATTTTGCAAACTTTGCTCAATTTTATTGATTTGAAAATGCCAATAGAACAAGCCGTAGATGCTAGTCGTGTGCATATTGATAGCGATGTACTGCATCTTGAATATGGTTTTGCCAAAAATGATTTATTACAACATTTAAATCTGCCAAATGGTGTGAAAGCAAAGCTAGGCAATGAAAAAAGCATGTATTTTGGTGGTGTAAATGCAGTTATGCTAGACGAAAAAAAACAATATACAGGAGCTGCTGACCAACGACGAAAAGGAAGTGTCATTTTTTGTTAAAAGATAACAAACTTGCCTATATGCCTAGAATTGTCATGCTTTTGATAAAAAAGGAAAAGCAAGCTATTAGTTTATTTAAATAATAGATTTTTTCAAAAAAAAAACTTATCTTGCATATGGTTTTATCACAATAAACTACTACATCAAATTTAATTTTCTTCATAATATCTACACATATTAAAATTTAAAGCGTTATAATATTTCCTTTATAACGCTTTATTTACCTATCTACCATAATTGAAATATTTTTTCAAATGACATTATTGTGTTTTAAACAATAAAAAATAAATCACTAATTGTTAATTAGAGATTGCTTTTTTGTTTAAATGATTAGTTATGTCTTTTTTTGAAGAATAACTACAATATTTTTTCAGTAACAAGAAAAATGTGTCATTTCTCATATCTTTCAAATTTAAAGTAACTTAATACAACTTTTGAGTGCCAAGCACTATTTAATAAAGGTGGTTCAAGTGCTAACACATTCATGTTCAGCATATTAGTTTTCACAATTTGTAACATAGACATGTCCGATTACTGAATAAAAATCAATAAAAACTAGCATACAAATAATACTTTTTTCTCACAATACACTTTTCTCGAAAAAATAAAAACACACACATGAAAAAATTTTTATGCTTACTAACACTTATTGCTTTTTTTGGCTCAAACATTACCCAAGCTACTGCCAACTCGTGTAGTGCTTACTGGGGCGTGGAGTCGGAAGGGCTAACCGTATTTTTTGAAAACTATTCGTGGTCGGCAGTTGATGTTGTCGAATATACTTGGGATTTTGGCGATGGCAATATGTCTAGCGAGGAAAATCCAACACATACTTTTGCAACAGAAGGGAGCTACGAAGTTTGCCTTGTTGTAAATACTGCAAATAATTGTACAGATGAAGATTGTTATATGCTTTATGTGGCAGATTATGGCTTAGACAGTGATTGGATTGGTGACTCCGATTGGCAAGATTGGGGAACTTGGGACGATTGGTCTGATTGGCAAGATTGTTATGCTTATTTCGATTTTGAGGCTGATGGCTTGAGTGTTGGTTTCTACAATTTTTCTGAAACTAGCGAAACTGATGTAACTTACACTTGGGACTTTGGCGATGGCAATTCTTCTAGCGATTTTGAGACAACAAATATTTATGCCGAAGAAGGCGAATATGAAGTTTGCTTATCAATAGAAGATGCAAGTGATTGTACTGATACTGATTGTTATACTATCTATGTATATGAAAGTGATGATATTGATGACGATTGGACTTGGGGCGATTATTGTTATGCTTTTGGCGATGCTTATGCTGATGGACTTTCAGTAGAATTTGAAGACTACTCTTGGGCAAGCAATGTTGTTTCTTGGTCTTGGAGTTTTGGCGATGGCGAAACTTCCAATGAGCAAAACCCAACACATATTTATGCAGAAAGTGGTGATTATGTGGTTTGTTTGAGTATCGTAGCTGACAATGGTTGCTCGGCAGACGATTGTTTTGAAGTATATGTAACAGACGGCAATGATGATGCTGGAAACTGGTGGGACGATTGGTGGACAAATTGGTGGGATTTATGTTATGCTTATTGGAACTTTTATCCTGAAGGCTTAAATGTAGAGTTCGAAAATTTATCGTCTGATTTTAATGTCGATTTTTATACTTGGGATTTTGGCGATGGCAATACATCTAGCGAAGAAAATCCAACACATACTTATGCAGAAAGTGGCGATTATGAAGTTTGCTTAACCATTGAAACAAATGGAGATTGCAGCGATACAGATTGCTATACAATTGCGGTAGAAGGTGCTGATACTGGCGGTGGAACAGATGAATGTTTTGCTTTTTGGGTCAATAGCAATGAAGATTTAACCGTTTCTTTTGCCGATTTATCGTTTTCAACAGGAACAATAGCTTCTTATAATTGGGATTTTGGTGATATGACACTATCGACAGAGCAAAATCCTATACATACTTACGAAACGGCAGGTACTTATTTGGTTTGTTTGATTATCGAAACCGAAAATGGCTGTATAGCTTCTGACTGTTTCAATATTGAAGTAGAAGAAGTCATCAATACAAATTGTGCCGCACAATGGAATTTCAATCCAATGAATTTAGCTGTTCAGTTTATGGACTTATCTGATATGTCAAATATCGTTTCTTGGTCATGGAGTTTTGGCGATGGCAATACATCAATGGAGCAAAATCCATCACATACTTACGCAACATCTGGCTTATACGAAGTTTGTTTAACAGTAGAAACAGCAGATGGTTGTACAGATATGAGCTGTTTCGCTTTTGAAGTAACCGAATGTTTTGCGTACTGGAACTATGAAGATACTGATTTAATGGTAGCTTTTGAAAACTTATCTTCGGAAGATGCAATAGCTTTTGTTTGGAATTTTGGCGATGGCAATACATCTAGTGAAGAAAACCCGACACATACTTATGCAGCAAGCGGTGATTATGAAGTTTGCTTAATCATTGAAACAGCAAGCGGTTGTACGAGTGATGAAGATTGTTTTACGATTTCGATAGAAGGTGTTATAAATACAGATTGCATTGCTTTTTGGATAAATAACAACGATGGTCTTACAGTTAGCTTTGTAGAATTGGCATTTGTTCCTCAAAATGTTACTTCATGGTCATGGAGTTTTGGCGATGGCAATAGTTCAATAGAAGCAGCACCTATTTATACTTATGCAGCAGCAGGTACATATAACGTTTGTTTGAGTATAGAAACGGCAGAAGGTTGTACGGCTACTCAATGTTACGATATTACCGTAGAAGATGTCGTCAATACAAATTGTGCTGCACAATGGAATTTCAATCCAATGAATTTAGCTGTTCAGTTTATGGACTTATCTGATATGTCAAATACCGTTTCTTGGTCATGGAGTTTTGGCGATGGCAATACATCAATGGAACAAAATCCATCACATACTTACACAACATCTGGCTTATACGAAGTTTGTTTAACAGTAGAAACAGCAGATGGCTGTACAGATATGAGCTGTTTCGCTTTTGAAGTAATCGAATGTTTGGCGTACTGGAACTATGAAGATACTGATTTAATGGTAGCTTTTGAAAACTTATCTTCGGAAGATGCCATAGCTTTTGTTTGGAATTTTGGCGATGGCAATACATCTAGCGAAGAAAACCCAACACATACTTATGCAGCAAGCGGCGATTATGAAGTTTGTTTAATCATTGAAACAGCAAGTGGTTGTACGAGTGATGAAGATTGTTTTACGATTTCGATAGAAGGTGTTATAAATACAGATTGCATTGCTTTTTGGATAAATAACAACGATGGTCTTACAGTTAGCTTTGTAGAATTGGCATTTGTTCCTCAAAATGTTACTTCATGGTCATGGAGTTTTGGCGATGGCAATAGTTCAATAGAAGCAGCACCTATTTATACTTATGCAGCAGCAGGTACATATAACGTTTGTTTGAGTATAGAAACGGCAGAAGGTTGTACGGCTACTCAATGTTACGATATTACCGTAGAAGATGTCGTCAATACAAATTGTGCTGCACAATGGAATTTCAATCCAATGAATTTAGCTGTTCAGTTTATGGACTTATCTGATATGTCAAATATCGTTTCTTGGTCATGGAGTTTTGGCGATGGCAATACATCAATGGAGCAAAATCCATCACATACTTACGCAACATCTGGCTTATACGAAGTTTGTTTAACAGTAGAAACAGCAGATGGTTGTACAGATATGAGCTGTTTCGCTTTTGAAGTAACCGAATGTTTTGCGTACTGGAACTATGAAAATGCCGATTTAATGACAACTTTTGAAAACTTATCTTCGGAAGATGCCATAGCTTTTGCTTGGAATTTTGGCGATGGCAATACATCTAGCGAAGAAAATCCGACACATACTTATGCAGCAAGCGGTGATTATGAAGTTTGTTTAATCATTGAAACAGCAAGTGGTTGTACGAGTGATGAAGATTGTTTTACGATTTCGATAGAAGGTGTTATAAATACAGATTGTTATGCTTACTGGCAATATGAGTGTGACGGTTTAGGCACTCAATTTAACAATTATTCATGGACATCAAATATTTTAAATGTAAATTGGAGCTTTGGCGATGGCAATGGTTCGACCGAAGAAAATCCATACTATGAATATGCCGAAACAGGCGATTATGAAGTATGTTTGACTATCGAAACAGCAGATGGCTGCACTGATACACAATGTGGCTGGATTTATGTAGAAGTTTATACGAATAATGGCGATTGCGAAGTTTGGTGGGATTATTACAACTATGATTTGAGCGTTTATTTCGAGTCAGATTCATGGTCTTGGTTCGTGACTAGCTATGTTTGGGACTTTGGCGATGGCTCTTATTCTTCACAAACAGACCCAACACATCATTATGATGAAGAGGGGTATTATGAAGTTTGCCTAACAATTACGGATGTGACAGGCTGCGAAGCGACTTATTGCGAGTGGGTAGAAGTATATCAAGATTGGGGCTGGAACTCGCCAACTGTTGAAGCTGACACGAAAATAGTAGCAGAAAAAAATAACAGCATTTTTGATTTAGCGGTACATTTATATCCAAATCCGAGCGTCGATAATTTGCAAATTGCAGTAGCTACACCAACTGCTTTTAGTGGAAATATCGCAATTTTAAACTTGCTAGGACAAACAGTTGCCAACATTCCAACAGAAATGAAAGCAGGCAAAAACACTATTAGCGTAGATGTGAGTGCTTATAACAAAGGCTTATATGTTTTGCAAATCATAGATAGCAAAGAGGTAATTTATACCGATAAGTTTACGAAAAAATAGCATTTGAAATAAAAAAACTGTCTTTTCGTACTTAAAAAAACAATTAAGTACCAAGTATTATTTAATAAAGTATTCGTCTGGTTGCTAACGCATTTCAGCTAAATATCAAAAAAATCAAATTGCAAAAAGACAGTTTGAACAAAAAAAAACACCTTGATAATCTTTTTAAGAAGACTATCAAGGTGTTTTTTTTATAAGTTGAATCAAGATTGTAAATCTGTTTATCTCAACAAAATAGTGCTTCCTTTTTTCTCTTGAGAAACATATTCTTGATTAATATATTGTTCGTAAGTCAAAACCCAAACATACAAAGCAGCAGCACATTTTTTATTGTCATATTCGCCATTCCAAACTTCATTTATATCATTGGACTGAAAAACTTTTTTTCCCCAGCGATTATAGACTTTGAGCTTAAAATTTCGTATCGGACAGTTGTAAAAAACTTGCAATTTATCGTTTTGTCCATCATTATTAGGCGAAAAAGCCGTTGGAATTTCAGTATTGCAATTACAATCAGCATATCTTACTTTTATAGAATCAATATATTGTCCACAATTATTCGAAGCCATTGCCCAATAAATGCCCGAACCTTTCACTTCATATTGCGACAAAATAGAAGCATTTTGCCATTCATAAGTTGCATTAGGTGCGGTTGCATCGAGCAAAAACCGTTCACCATTACACAAAATAGTATCATTTGGAAACGAAAACTTTGGCAATGCTGCTATTTCAATTGTTTGTTGCGTTTCATAAGCTATTCCATTTCTGAAAGAAGCCATTGTAACCAAAAACGTACCTCCTGAAGTATAAGAATGTTTGGGTTCTAAATCGCTAGAAACATTGTGTAGAGAAAGCGTATCTCCAAAATTCCAAATTACCGAATCGACATAACTAGCACTATCAAGATAAAAATATGCAGGTAAATTTTCGCAAGTATTTTCGCAACTAAAAGTTGGATTTTTCAATAAAAAAGGAGGAACATTTGGCAAGCCCAAGCCACATAATTGTGAATTGTCGCCTATATATACCGCATCATTTTCATATCCACAAAACAAACCTTGCTTATTTGGCCAATGAATAGCTCCAACATACACCCAAGCATCACGAGCTACATATATCTTATTGTCGGGAGCGAGCTGCAAACTGCCCAAAGTATAAGGGCTTTCACCTACTTTAGTGATACTTTCTGACTCCAAATCTATTTGATACAAAAAATTATCGGCTGTACCATATACTTTTTTAGCATCAGGCGAAAATTCAACACCATAAGGAAATTCATCAATAGAAAATAAAACAGGATTAGCAATTGTGCCTGTTTCATTGTTAAAATCGAATATTTCATAGGCTTTGTTCCCCTGCATAGCCAAGGCCAAACGATTTCCATTTGTCGAGACTTTCATTTGCCCAATATTATTGATATGTTGATTGCCTACAACACTCTCAACAGGCAAATCTATTCCATCTGGTTTAGTCAAATAAGTATTAAAAACATTATTTGCTGTTTCATGCGTAATTAGCCAAATGGCTTCATTGTCTTTATGTAAAGCAGTTGTTATTTTTTCTGTTACATCGCTAGATAATAAAACGTTCAAATTATCAATAATTACATTGCCATTGCTTCCAATATGTAAAGTGGTGTAATACAAACCATTAGTTGTAGAGTTGCTATTTGTCGTAAAAATATAAAAGCTAGATTCATTGCTATTTTTTGGCAAAATCAAAACCGATTGTGTAGCACTTTCCTCTCCCATAAGTGGCATAACTGTATTGATAGGCTGGTGATTGTTATTCCAAATAGTAATACCATTAGTATAAAATAACAAATTGCCCTTACTATCACAAACACTAGCACACCCTTCTGTCGTATCAATTTGTTGTCCATTATTCAAGGCTTCGCCAACTCCATTTTTGAAGCTCATACCAGCTTTTTTGCCAAAAAACCACACATTACTTTGTTTTTGTGCCAATAAATGAATAGAAAAAAAGAGAATGATAGTAATATAAAGAGATAATTTGAATGCTTTCACATTTGAAAAAATTTTGTGAGAATAATTTGTACGATGAAATTTAAGTCCTTTAATGAGGAAGAAATGACATATTTTTTACCAAAAAAATCAAATATAAAAATTTTGACTTATCGGTTTTTTATAAATGTATCATTGCTAGTATCTTGAAAATTGGAAGAAATTTATTTTATGATGTATTTAAGCATTAGTACAAGCAAAACTAGAGCAAAATATTGTGATTTATGCTTAAAAAACGAGTAATAATAGCATAGCGTTGCTTATAGACATTTCAAAAATACATTTTTTTTTGAAAAAAAACAAGCACTTTGGTACAATGCAAAAATAACACATATTAAAAATCATATGTTATTGTCAATATACCTAATATTAGGTACTTACTACTTATAATTGAGTAATAAAAATACCATTGATGTGGTATTGTATCACAAAAAATAGAAGCGTATTTTTGCACAAAATCATTTTTATTTAGAATTAATCTAAATAAAGTTTCTTTTATACAAAACTAAATCTTAATTTTACCATGCGAAAGTTATCGCCAATACTAGCAGTTGTAACCATTTTTTTTTTTAGTGTTTCTTGTAATAAAGATGATAAAACCTCTTTAGATATACCAAATACTTACAAATTTGAACGAAATGGCGAGAGTAGTGTAAATTATGAAAACTTTACGCAAACACTCAATATGCTTGCCGAACTTGATGCTTATATGCAAACTACTCGTAGCCTAAATAATATAGTAGAGGCTGATACTTTGCAAAATATGTTCGACAATTCAAATGCTAATCTTAGCTTGAAAAATTATTGTTATAATGCTGATGAAAGCTTTTTTAACACTTGGTTGGCAGAAATAGCAGCAAGCAGTCAGTTGAATCAAAATGCAAGCATTGGCGTAGCAGGACATTTGAATGAGGAATATCCACTAGCAGGCACTAGCGAAAGTGCAGGTTATTTAGTCAATGAAAATGGGATTGAGTATCAACAAATTATCACAAAAGGATTGATGGGTGCAGCTTTGTTTTATCAAGCCAACGAAGTTTTTTTTTCAGAAAGTGGTTTGAATGCCAACAATGATGCAGTTATAAGTGGTGAAAATTATACTGCTTTAGAACACCATTTTGATGCTGCTTTTGCTTGCTTTGGCGTAGCTACTGATTTCCCTACAAATACGGAAGGTGTGCGTTTTTGGGGCAAATATTGCAATGCAAGAAATACTGATACAGACGAATTTGCATACCCAACAATTAACGACGATATTATGCAAGCATTTTTGAAAGGGCGTGCTGCTATTGTCGCCAAAAACGATGAAAAATTGAATGAGGCAGTGCAAACTATTCAAGAAAAATGGGCTATCGTTATTGCTTCAACTGCCGCCAACTATTTGAGCATTTCCTTGAGTTCGACAGGTGTTGCAACTTACAAAAAACACCACCAACTATCAGAAGCCATTGCTTTTATGATGTCTTTAGCATATCATTTTGAAAATGCAAGTAGCAAATTTTCGCCTACTTATGACTATTCTTCTATCGAAAATGCCTTGTCAATTATTGGCTTAAATACCAATTTATATGAAGTCGATGATGCTGATATTGACGCTACTATTGCAGCTATTCAAGCGGCTTTTCCAGCAGGAACTATTCAATAGATAAAAATTAACTCAGAGCAATTGGAGGTTGTTTGGGTTTGAAAAAATCTATAACAGCCTCCTAATATCTAGCATAATACAACAATTGAAACTAATATTTATTCAAATAAAGAAATGTAACTGTTTAGGAATGGTTTTTTGAGAGAAAAATCGAGCTATTTTCTAACCAAAATTGCGATAACATAAGTAGTTACAAAAAAACTATAATAAAAACACTTATTATCATGTCATTAAAAAGCACTTTTTACATTTTTAGCTGTTCTATTTTTTTCAGTCTATTTGCTTCTTGCACAGATGAACCATTAAACTCTTGTCAATATGATATTCAAAAAATGAACGCTAATATTACAGAAAATATTATTGTTCCAGATATGACGAGTTTTGCAGAAGAAACAAAACAATTGGTTCAACATGCTGAAAATTTTGCTGAAAATGTAAATACCGAAGATTTTCGGGCTTTAAAAGGTGCTTTTCTGAATGCTTATACTGCTTACCAAAAAATTTCGGTATATGAATTTGGGCCAGCTACCGAAAATGGCTTTTCTTTGCGTGAACGCCTCAATACTTTTCCGACCAATATAGCTGCTATTGAGCAAAATATAAGTACAAATGAAAGCGATTTAAACAGTCTTTATAAAACAAATGTTGGCTTTCCTGCTATCGAATATTTGTTGTATGGAACATTAGAAAACAGCGAAAGTGATATTTTGAACTTTTTTACTGACAACAACAATAGAAAAGAATACTTGATAGCTTTGGCAAATGATATAGCACAAAAAGCAACAACAATTTCAGTAGCTTGGCAAAATGAATATGGTAGCTTTTTTGCAAGCAGCACAGGCAACGCAGATGGTAGTGCTTTACATTTGTTATGCAATGCTTTTAATCAAGACTATGAATGGCTAAAAAACTTCAAAATTAAAATTCCTTTGGGCAAATTTGATAATGGTACACCGCAAGCACAAAAAGCAGAAGCGTATCATAGTAGCCGTTCTGTTTCGCTCGCCATCATACAATTGCAAAATTTGCACCGTTTGTATAAAGGAAGCAGCGATAGCAGTTTGGAAGAAAAAGGTTTATATGACTACTTGGTTTGCTTAAATGCTGGCTTAGATGCAGATGGAATTTTAGCAGATGTTATTGATAATCAATTCAATACAGTTGCAGAAAAAATGTCAAGTTTGAATGACCCTTTTGCTCAAGAACTCGAAACTAATATCACAAATGTAGAAGAATTGCACCTCGAATTGCAAAAAATGCTTCCTTTAATCAAACGAGAAATGACTTCTGCTTTTGGCGTAAAAATAAGCTATCAAGACAATGATGGCGACTAGAAAAGTGTTTGGCAACTAGAAAAGCTACCACTTATTGAGCTTTTGATGACTTTGCCAAAAGTCAAACTAAATGTACGAAAAGGCGAAAACAACTAAAAACTAAGCATTAAAAACTAAAAAAAAGCTATTTGTTTGCTAACATATATACTTACCTAAACAAAAAGGTTGATATTGCACCTTTAGTTGTATTTCGCATCTTATTTGGGTTTATGATGCTTTGCAGCACAATGCGTTTTATGCTCAAAGGCTGGATTTACACACAATATGTCGAGCCGAAATATTACTTTTCGTACTATGGCTTTTCGTGGATAAAACCACTTGGCGAAGTAGGAATGTATTTGCTGTTTTTTGTGGTAGCAATAGCTGCTTTTTGCATCATGCTAGGCTGGAAATATCGTTTTTTTAGCCTACTATTTTTTCTTTCTTTTACCTATATCGAACTCATAGACAAAACCAACTATCTCAATCATTATTACTTTGTTAGTTTAGTTTCTTTTTTGTTAATGTTTGTTCCTGCAAATCGTGCTTTTTCGCTTGATGTTTGGCTCAATCCCAAACTAAAATTAGTGAAAATACCATTTTATACCATTGCTATTTTTAAGCTACAATTGGGAATGGTTTATTTTTTTGCAGGTATCGCCAAGCTGCATTATGATTGGCTTTTCCGAGCTATGCCGCTTGCCATTTGGCTGCCTCCAAAAGCTGATTCATTACCTATTGTTGGCAAACTTTTTCAGTATCAAATCACAGCTTATCTTTTTTCGTGGTTTGGTGCGTTATACGACCTTTTTATCGTTTTTTTTCTTCTCAACACACATACTCGTTATATAGCTTACTTTTTTGTTGTGAGTTTTCATATCATGACAGCTTTGCTCTTTCCTATCGGAATGTTTCCTTACATTATGATTGTTTCAACGCTTATTTTTTTTCCTGCTAGTTTTCACAAAAAAATAATTTATCTTATTGATTTGCTTATAAAAAAATGTTTTAACTTACTGAAAATCAATAATTTAACACCTAAAAGTTCTAAAAACACTTTAAGTCAAAAAAAAGCATTTTACAACTCTTTTTATCAAAAAGTAACCTTAGCCATTTTAGCCATACATTTCCTGATACAGTCATTTTTGCCATTTAGATATTTGCTATACGATGGAAATGTATTGTGGCATGAACAAGGGTTTCGCTTTTCGTGGCGTGTTATGTTAATTGAGAAAGATGGCTATGCTGTTTTTCATGTAAAAGATGCAGCAACAGGTAAAAAATGGGATATTCATACACCAAATTATTTGAATGCTAATCAAGAAAAAATGATGAGTACACAGCCCGATATGATTTTGCAATTTGCTCATTTTTTGGCAAAAAAGCACAAAGAGCAAGACATAGAAAATCCAGAAATAACGGTAGATTGCTATGTAACTTTAAATGGAAAACGTAGCCGTCCTTTTATAGACAATCAAGTAAATTTGGCTACTGAAAAAGAAGGCATTCAACAAAAAACATGGGTTCTGCCGTTTGAAAAATAATTTTTATAACAATTCAAAATGTTGTTTTTTTCTTTTTTGATTATTATTTAGTACAAAATTTGCTGATAAATTTCGTAGTTTTCGGCATCAAAACACACAAAAATAACCGACTCTATTGCCTTGTTTTCCTCCAAAAAATCAACTACTGTTTTTGTAGCAATAGCTGCCGCTGCTAGTTTTGGATAGCCATAAATACCTGTGCTAATATTTGGAAAAGCGATTGTTTTTAGGCCATTTTCTAGAGCAATTTGCAAAGAGTTGCGATAAGCTTTTGCTAAAAGTTGTGCTTCATTTCGTTTGTCTCCATTCCAAACAGGGCCAACAGTATGAATGACATGAGTAGCAGGCATTTTGCCAGCCGTCGTGATAACCGCTTCTCCTGTTTTGCAACCACCTTGTCGTTTTCTGATTTCCATACAATCTTCCAAGATTGCTGCTCCGCCTGCTCGGTGTATTGCTCCATCAACGCCGCCGCCGCCAAGCAAAGAACTATTGGCAGCATTTACTATCGCATCAACAGCCAATTTTGTAATATCGCCTTTTATGACTTTTATTCTTTCCATTTTTATTTAAGATTTTAAGTGCGTGTTTAGATATCAATGATTCGGACATTTTTTATAACAATTTTCAGTTGAATAAAAAATGTCTGAATCATTGAGATATGGATTTTAGTTTTTTATAGGATTAGTTTGTAATTGTTGGAAAAATGAGATGTTTAGAAGCAGTAGTAAGAGCGAAAAATGAATATTGCGAAATTTGGATTTATATTATTAGTACAGCGGTAGGAAGTGTCAATAAATATTATAAGGAATTATAAGGAAAATGTGGTATTAATAAAGTAATGGCTATTTTTTTAATTGTCATTTAGATTTTTTTTCTAAAAAAGGCATGACATAAGACATGTCTTTTTTAGAAAAAAATGAAGTTTTTTTAAGTTTTTTAAAAAATCTCTGGATAATAAAAAGGCTCGGCTTCGTGCATGATATTATAAATCTTTTCTACCACATCTTCTACACTAGGTTTGCAATAATAATCACCATCAGAACCATAAGCAGGTCGATTGGGAGCTGCGGTAAGTGTAGCAGGAAGAGAATCTAAATATTGGTAAGCACCTTGCTCTTCTATGACTTTTTGAAACATATAAGCAGTTGCACCGCCTGGAACATCTTCATCTAGAAACAAAATGCGATTAGTCTTTTCAATAGATTTAACAATAAGATGATTAATGTCGAAAGGTAATAAAGTTTGCACATCAATTATTTCGCAACTAATATCTAATTCATCTAATTTTTTGGCGGCCGCAAGTGCCACTCTGCAACAAGAACCATAAGTGACAAGTGTAATATCATCGCCAGCATTTATGATTTCGGGTTGTCCTAAAGCAACCGTAAAATCTTTCAAATTATTAGGCATTTTTTCTTTTAAACGGTAGCCATTCAAACATTCGATAACAAGAGCTGGGTCATCGCCTTGCAATAGCGTATTGTACATGCCTGCTGCTTGAGTCATACTTCGAGGAACACATAAATGAATGCCTCTTAAAGTGTTGATAATCATGCCAATAGGCGAGCCTGCGTGCCAAATTCCTTCAAGTCGGTGACCTCTTGTTCTGATAATAAGTGGAGCTTTTTGTCCACCACAGGTTCGGTAATGTAAAGAAGCCAAATCATCGCTTAAAGTTTGTAAACCATATAGCAAATAGTCCAGATATTGAATTTCAGCAATTGGGCGTAAGCCTCGCATTGCCAAGCCAATTCCTTGCCCAACTATGGTGGCTTCTCTGATGCCTGTATCAAAGACTCGTGCTTCGCCATACTTTTCTTGCATACCTGCCATACCTTGATTTACATCGCCAATTTTACCTACATCTTCACCAAAAACCATGACTTTGGGGTTTCGTTGCAAGACAATGTCAAAAAAGCTTTGCAAAATTTCATAACCATTTACTATTTTTGAATTTTGGCTATAAGTAGCTTTGTTTATTTTGACATTTAAAGGAGAGTAAGCAGACTCACTATATAAATGAGAGCGATATGTTTTAAGGTTTTTTTCTTGAAAATTATTTTTCCAACGTATCAAATCAGCTTTAATGCTTGCATCTTCATTTTTTAATTTGTAAAGCAATTTGCGGACTGCTGCCGCCACATCTTTTTTCAAAGGGTGATGTGTTGCTTTGAGTTCTTTCATAATTTGTCGAACAACATCTTTATTTCTTACCTTTGCAATGATTTGTTTACAAATATGCTCTACTTCCTTAATGTTTTTATTGATAGGAGTATTGAATGCTGCCCAAGATGCTCTTTGTTGTTTTTTTACTGCCTGTCCAATGCTTTTTTCAATAGCGATTAATTCATTTTCGCTTGCCAAATCATGTTCTAAAATCCATTCACGCATTTTTTTATTGCAATCATGGTCGGCTTCCCAGCTTAGTCGCTCTTTAGATTTATATCGCTCATGTGAGCCAGAAGTGGAGTGCCCTTGAGGCTGTGTGAGTTCTTTGATATGAAAAATAGCAGGTGTATGTGTGCGTCTTACCTTTTCGATACCTTTTCGATATGCTTCGCACAAAGTAGGATAATCCCAACCCAAAACCGTATATATATCATAGCCTTGTCCATTTTCATCTGTCTGAAAACCTTGCAAAATTGTAGAAATGCTGCCTTTTGTTGTCTGGTATTTCGTTGGAACAGAAATGCCATATCCATCGTCCCAAATAGAAATTACCAATGGTATTTGTAGCACACCAGCCGCATTAACAGTTTCCCAAAAGTGTCCTTCAGAAGTACTAGCATCGCCGATATTTGTAAAACATATCTCATTTCCTTGATTAGAAAATTGGCGATATTTTTGCAAACTTTCTATATTTCGATATTTTTTAGAAGCCAGAGCCAAACCAACCGAACGAGGCATTTGCCCTGCTGTGCATGAAATATCGGCTGAAGTATTTTTCGTACTCATCAGGTCGTTCCAATTGCCATTTTCGTCGATGAGGCGAGTAGCAAAGTGAGCATTCATTTGGCGGCCGCCAGAGTGTGGTTCATGCGTCAAATCGGCATCTGCATATAACTGAGCAAAAAGCTGTTCGACTGTGACACCGCCGAGAGCCATCATCAAGGTTTGGTCTCGATAGTAGCCAGAGCGAAAGTCTCCTTTCTGAAAAACTTTTGAAAGTGCTATTTGCGGTAGTTCTTTACCATCGCCAATAATGCCAAATTTGGCTTTACCTGTCAAAACTTCTCTTCTGCTCAACAAACTAACATGACGGCTTTCGCAGGCCATTTGATAGTCTTCTAATACAATTTTTTTCAAAGTTTCTAACGATACTTCTTCGCCAGCAATAGCGATAATTTCTTGCTTAGTAATAACGTTTTTTGCGATTGTTTTATCCATAAAGGCATATTTTTTATCTGGCAAAGATAAGTTTTTTCATTTAGATTTTTTAAAATAACGTATGTTTGTTAGCTAAAATTATTGCTTTATGTCCTCAAAAAGTAATGTTTTTTGAGTGCATATCTTTATTTTTCAAAATTTTTATGTACTATTGCATCTTATTTAACTATATTTGTGTCGAAAATTTATTTTTAGACGTTATAAGTAGTAGGGCAGATGTGAAGTAGCCAACATTTTAATTTTAAAGGCATGAGTATCAAAGCGTTCAAATATTAAATAATTTTGGCACTTATTGAAAGTGAAAAGTGTCTTTTGTTTAGCAAAAACAAAAATATTTTTGCATACCAACTAAAATTCCTTTAACTTTTGAGAAAAAAAATAGTCTAAAATCAAAAAAATGTCTGTATTTGTGTGCAAGTTTTTGTTTTGAATTTATAGTTTTAGACAATAATTTTGCAAAAACAACATTAAAATACATCATAAGAACTTTTTGTTCAAATAAATAAATTATTTAATTAATAATAAAAACTTTTTAAAAAGTTATGAAAAAATTATTAGTAACAGTTATTGCTTTTTTGGCAATTTCAACTTCTGTTTTTGCACAGGCTGATGAAATGAAAAAAGGAGCTTCTTACATTTTAGATGAGAAAGGAGAGTTGGTAGAAACTACAGCTCCTATTTTCAATTTTGAGAAAGAGACACATACTTTCGGTGATATTCAAGAAGGGCCAAAGGTAGAATATGAGTTTAAATTTACTAACGATGGCAAAGAACCTTTAATCATTTCAAATGTGAAAGCTTCTTGCGGTTGTACGACTCCTTCTTGGCCAAAAGACCCTATTATGCCAGGTGAAGAGGCTGCTATCAAGGCTATTTATAATACGAAAAAACGTATGGGGCCTTTCAATAAGTCTATTACGATTACATCGAATGCTTACACGCCTACAAAACGACTTTATATCAAAGGAAAAGTAGTGAAAGGTGGCGACTTGGAAAAACAAGAAATGACACCAATGAAGAAAAAATCTATTGTGGAAGAAAAATAGTAATTATTTAAGTTATGGTAATTTGGGCTAAAAAATAGTTTGATTTTTTGTTTCAAAAATCCATATCTAAAACAATTACGAAAAATAAAAAATTGTCATTGGGCAAAAATAAAACGATGAGTGCTATAACTTTTCATAAAAAAGTTATGGCACTTTTTTTATGTGAAAAAAAATACTAAAACAGTTTTCAATCAAAGTATGGATTACCAAAACGTTATGAATGGTTAAAAAAATGAAAACTATTATTTTTTGAGTGTCACAAGCACAACTTTTGAGCGTTGATAGACGTTTGTTTGATGTTTGTAAGCTTTTAATGAAATTTTTTGCTATAAAAGTTGTATATTAAAGCATTCATTTAGTTGCTAACGCATTGACAATAAAAGTGTTATCTTGTACTGAAAATGCTCAAAAACTTCTAAATGACTACTTAACAAAAAAAAACTGTAAGAAATAAATTAGTGTTAAGCACTATTTAACAATAGAGCGATTCGATGCTCACACTTTTAAAATCAAGGTGTTATTTTTCGCAAGTGAGCAATTTATCTCTAATGTTTCATTTATTAAAATATTTTATACTTTATGAATAAAATCAAAATATTGTGGGCGGATGACGAAATAGAACGTTTGAAAGCTCAAATTTTATTTTTAGAAAAAAAAGGATATCAGATAGTTCCTGTGACTAACGGTTATGATGCCATTGACCATTGCAGAGAAGAAGCGGTTGATGTTGTATTTTTAGATGAATCGATGCCAGGCATTTCGGGTTTAGAAACTTTGACCAAAATCAAAGAAATAGACGCTAACTTGCCAATTGTTATGATTACGAAGAATGAGGCTGAAAATATTATGGAAGAAGCCATCGGAGTACAAATAACAGATTACTTGATTAAGCCTGTTAATCCAAGCCAAATTTTGCTAACACTAAAAAAAATCATAGACAATACCCGTCTAGTTAGCGAAGCAACGACATCTGCTTATCAACAACAATTTCGTCGTATTTTTAATGATATTCAACTTGGAGCCGATCATAGAGATTGGGCAGATATATATAAAAAACTTATTTACTGGGAGTTAGAGCTAGATAATGCTAAGACCGAAAATATGAAAGAGGTTTTGGCGATGCAAAAAAGTGAAGCAAATACGGAGTTTTCAAAATTTATTATTAAAAATTATGTACGTTGGATTCAAAACCGAACACATGGCGATATTCCAACGATGTCACATACACTTTTTCGTGACAAAATATTTCCGAACATAGAAGATAATGCTACCAATTTTGTAATTTTGATAGATAATCTTCGGTTTGACCAATGGAAAATATTACAGCCTATTATTTCGGAAGAGTTTCGTTTTTTGGAAGAAGATACTTTTTTTAGCATCTTGCCTACTTCTACACATTATAGCCGAAATGCGATTTTTGCTGGATTAATGCCTTTTGATATTGCTCGTCGTTTTCCGCATTTGTGGAAAAATGATGTTGATGAAGGTGGCAAAAACTTGGAAGAAGAAGCTTTTTTGGCTGACCAACTCGATAGAACTAACAACAACATGAAATTTAGTTATACCAAAATAACTAATAATTATAATGCTCGAAATTTAGTGGATAATATTCACAATTTGACACATAATAAGCTAAATGTTATTGTTTATAACTTTGTCGATATGCTTTCTCATGCACGAACTGAGATGGAAGTGTTAAAAGAACTAGCAAGCGATGAATCTGCCTATCGTTCTATCACAAAATCGTGGTTTTTGCACTCACCACTTTGGCAAGCGATGCGTCGTTTGAAAGACCAGAAAAAGAAAGTTAATATATTTATAACAACCGACCACGGAACTATTCGTGTCAATCGGCCATCGAAAGTAGTAGGAGATAGAAACACGACTACTAACTTGCGATACAAACACGGCAAAAATCTGAAGTACAATAGTAGAGATGTTTTGGAGGTGCGAAATCCACGAGATGCGATGTTGCCTTGCCCTCGTGTGAGCTCTACTTTTATTTTTGCTAAAGAAGATTTGTTTTTTGTCTATCCAAATAACTACAATCACTTTGTCAATTACTTTAGAAATACGTTTCAGCATGGCGGCATTTCGCTCGAAGAAGTAATTATTCCAGTAGCACGTTTTACTTCCAAATAGGTTCTATTTTTAGTTGAAGTAAACAAAAATAAGCCGTTGATAATCAGCATATTATGATTATCAACGGCTTATTTTATATTATATGATTTTGGCAATTATTCAGCTTATCTTTTTGGATGTTTTTGCTCTTGCAAATGTTTATAAGCTACTTCTAAAGTTTCATCTAACTCGTGTACAATAGGGTAAAAACCATTATTATTCCAAAGCTGACGAGCGATATAAGCTTTAATATAAGTCTTCAATTCTATCTTATCTCGTTCCAAAATTTTATTATCTAAAAAGCCCAATTCTTGTTGCACATAGTTTTTGAATTGTTCAAAAAGTGTTTCATTGATTTGATATTGTGTTTTGAACTGTGCCAAATCAGCAAATTTTTCGAACTCTTCTTTGTGATGACTGTGATAATCGTAGCTAAATTGTGGAATTAATCCTCTTGTTTTGATTAAAAAAGTTTCCATACCTGTTGTATCAGCAGCTACGAATATATCTGGCCAAATGCCACCACCACCATATACATCTCGCTTTTTGATGAGTGTTTTGAAAATCAACGAGTCATTTTTTACTTGACTACTATCAGCATTTTGCAAAGCACCATTTCTAAAACGTTCTTCTATTTCTTCGTGATAAGCTTCTCTGCCTTCGTCATAAGGCTTTTGAATACAACGGCCAGCAGGTGTGTAATATCGTGCTACGGTCAATCGCAAAGCACCACCATTTGATAAGCCATATTGCTCTTGCACCAAGCCCTTGCCAAATGAACGGCGGCCAATAACTACACCTCTATCCCAATCTTGTACTGCTCCAGATAAAATCTCGCTGGCAGAAGCAGAACCTTCATCTATCAAAACTGCCAAATCGCCATATTCAAACATACCGCTTCTCTTAGCATGATATTCTTTGCCTTTATAATTTCGGCCAGAAGTGTAAACCACCATTTTTTTGCCATCAATCAACTCGTCTAAAATATTGACTGCTGCATCTAAATAGCCTCCAGGATTTTGTCGCAAATCTACAATCAGCTTTTTCATGCCTTTTCCTTTCAAATCAATTAAAGCTTTATAAAACTCATCGAAAGTCGTGGCACTAAAGCGGTTGATTTTTATATAACCAATGGCATCATCAAGCATGTAGTTGATATCAACGCTAACGAGTGGAATTTTGTCTCTTTTAATCGCAAAATCTAATAGCTCATCAACACCATTGCGATACATACTTACATTGACGGTTGTGCCGCCTTTTCCTCGCAGCTTTTCCATGACTTTTGCATTGGTTATACCAACATTTGCAACGATAGTATCTTCAATTTTGATAATTTTATCGCCAGCCTGAATACCCAACTTCTCAGATGGCCCACCTGTAATAGGTGTTACGACAACGATAGTATCTTTAATAAGCGAAAATTCGATGCCTATTCCTTCAAAATTTCCTTGCAGTTGCTCGTTTACATCTTCCAGCTCATCTGGTGGTATGTAGTTGGAATGAGGGTCAAGGTCTCTTAGTGTTTCTTGTATAACTTTTTCGGTAAGTTGCTCATTATCAACCGTATCTACATATCGTGCATTGATATAATTAAAAATTTCACCTATTTCGCCAACATCATTTCCAAGCATAATGTTGTATGTTGGTCTGCCCTTGAGTTTTTCATATAAAGTGAAGCCCAGCACCATTCCTACAATTAAAACAACTGCAAAAAATAAAGGCATATAGGCACTTGTATTGCTATCTTGTGTATTCATAAAGTATATATTCTCAAAAAAATGGTTTTTTTAAGCCTTTGTTTTAAGTAGTCATTCAGGAGTTTTTGGACATTTCAGAACAAAATAATATCTTGATTGTCAATGTGTTAGCCACTAAACGAATGCTTTATTAAATAGTACTTGGTACTTAAAAAATCTTATGAAAAAACTTTAGGCAATAATTGTTTGTGCCAACTGTCTGTTACAGGCACTAACCATTTATTTTCTAATTCGTTTTTCTGACTAATCATGTTATTAAAAACGAGTGTGTTGGCTGTAATTGTTCCTTTTGCAACCAAGTTTTTGAAACCAGCCATATCAATTATTTTAATGTCATTTTCGGTTTGATAGGCAATTTGCAAACGATTAAACAAATCAATCTGATAAGCTTGTTCTATGCTTTTCATAAAGTGAACAGAAGCATCTATCGAACAGCCACTTGCTGAATGATTTTGCTCATCAACTAAAATTATAAGAAAGCATTCATAAGCAACTGAGGCACAGGCAGTTAAGGCTTTTCCATGTGCTGCCCAAGATGCCACAAAATCATTTAACTTTGTTTGAATTTCTTTGCTTTCAACTTCGTTAAATGTCCTGCTGCTTTGGTAAATCCAAACTCTCGCATCTGGCGACATTTGTTGATAAACTTTGCTTTTTTGTAGGTTTTTCATTTTGTTTTTTCTTAAAAATTTATGTCGTTTTTTTATTAGCTACAAACGTTTCGCATCTATGATGCTTTGATAACAGTTAAAAAAAACAAAAAAAGATACACAAGTTCATTTTCTAAAAAAACAAACTTGTATATCTTTTGGGTTTATTTTATTGCTTACACCAAATCATTAGCCTGTGCTATCAATTCGGCAATATCCAAAACCTTTACTTTGTCAGCCACTTCTGTTTCTTTGATGCCATCTGTTAACATAGTCATGCAAAAAGGACAGCCAGCCGCTACGATGTTTGCTTTACTTTCTACAACATCTTTTGTGCGTTCTTGGTTTATTCTTGTTTTGCCTTTTTCTTCTTCTTTAAACATTTGAGCACCGCCAGCACCGCAACACAAGCCACGACTTTTGCAGCGACGCATTTCTACCAACTCAACATCTAAAATCTCCAACAATTTGCGAGGTGCTTCATAAATGCCATTTACACGCCCCAAGTAGCAAGAGTCGTGATAAGTAATACGTTTGCCTTTGAAACTGCCACCTTCTTTTATTTTTAGACGGCCATCGTTTATCAAAGCTTGCAAAAATGCGGTGTGATGTACGACATCATAGTTTCCACCCAAAACAGGATATTCGTTTTTGATGGTGTTGAAACAGTGTGGGCAAGCCGTAACAATTTTTTTAACGCCATACATATTGAGCGTTTCTATGTTAGTGATGGCTTGCATTTGAAATAAAAATTCGTTGCCAGAGCGTCTTGCAGCATCGCCTGTGCAAACTTCTTCTGGGCCTAAAATGGCATATTTAATGCCAACATGATGCAATATTTTTACAAAGGCTTTGGTAACTTGTTGAGCTCTTTGGTCGAAACTACCTGCACAGCCTACCCAAAATAATACTTCTGGCATTTCACCATTGGCAGCCAAATCGGCCATTAAAGGAACTTGAATATTATCTGACATATTGTATATTGTAATTTTTTGCTTGTTGGTTTTAGCCGAAACAAAGCATAATGTTTTTGTAAATAATTCTAAAGATAACCTATTGAAAATCAGCAGTTTATCTAGCTAAAGTTACAATTTCTATTTAATATAAAAAAAACTAAAAAAGTCTATAATTCGTTTGTCCATTTATCACGGTCATCGGCAGACATTTTCCAAACTGCACCGTTTGTTTCTACATTTCCAAACATCAAATTCCATTCTTCTGGCGAGTTGGCCTCTTCCAAAATGGCGTATCTTCTAAGTTCCAAAATAATGTTTAGCGGATTGATATTTACAGGACATTCTTCTACGCAAGCATTGCAAGTAGTGCAAGCTCTGATTTCTTCGATGCTAATATAATCGTGTAATAGCGATTTGCCATCGTCAAAATCTGCTCCATTTTCTCTAATACTTTTTCCTTTTTCTTCCAAGCGGTCACGAGTATCCATCATAATTTTTCGTGGCGAAAGTAGCTTGCCTGTTTGACTAGCAGGACAGGCAGCAGAACAACGCCCACATTCGGTACAAGTGTAAGAGTCTAATAAGCTTTTCCAACTCAAATCATCAACATCTTTTGCTCCAAATTTTTCTGGCTCACCTTCTTCCTCTTCTGGCATCGGTGCATCTGGGTCAAGCATTAGTTTTATTTCTGCTGTTATTTTATCCATATTTCGCATTTCGCCTTTGTTTTCGCCACCATCAAGGTTTCCGTAAAAGGTGTTTGGAAATGCTAACATGATGTGCAAATGCTTAGAATAAGGTAAGTAATTGAGAAAACTAAAAACGACTAAAATGTGTAACCACCAGCCAGCACGTTCTAAAATGTGCAGTGTACCGTCAGAAAATCCAGCGAAAAGAGGCATTAATAAGCCACTAATAGCAAAGCCATATTCGCCATTATGTAAGGCCATATCAGCAGTATTCATTGTGAAAATGCCTAATAAAAGCAATAACTCGCCATAAAGGATTAAATTTCCATCTAGTTTTGGCCAGCCTGTCATTTCGTCCATCTGAAAGCGAGGGACTTTAAGCAAGTTTCTTCTTGCCAAAAATACGGTAGTTCCGATAAAAGCACCTACCGAAAGAATTTCGATAAAGCTAATTAAAAGTGTGTATAAACCACCAAGCGGCACAACATTGTAGAAAAAGCGATGTGCACCACTAAAACCATCAATAAAAATTTCTATCAGCTCTATTTGTGTAAACAAAAAGGCAACATAGATAAATAAGTGCATAAAAGCAGGCACAAGATTGCGAAACATTTTGCGTTGTCCGAGTGCAAAGAATGTCATGTTTTTGAGCCGTTGGCCTGTGTTGCCTGAGCGGTCTTCTGCTTTTCCAAGCTTTATGTTTTCGTATATTTCTCTATACTTTTTGTAGGCTACAAAAAAGGTGATGCCTACAATGATAGCGAAAATAATTTGTTGAAGTATAGCCATATTTTATAAGTATTGTTTTTGTATAAACTTTTTTATGAAAAAAAGATACGATTGCGGTATGGAATTTACAAGCAAAGTTATTAAATTTGAAAAGCAAAGCCTAATAAATTTTAATTTTGTCGGCTTTTATATTCAAAAAAGTAGGTCTTTTAGTGTTTTCACAAAAATGTAGGTCAAAAAAAGCTTATTTTTGCGTTTTTAACATCTTTTTGCTCCCTTAGGTATTATTTGCCCTACTGCTTACTCTTCTTAAATGATTATTTTTTGTCTTTTTTATGAAAAACATTTTAGTGCCAACAGATTTTTCGCCTTATTCAGCAAATGCGTTCAATTATGCCTTACAAATGGCACATCGAGCAAATGCTTTGCTTACGATTTTGCACGATTATCATGTTCCTGTTATCAATCAATTTAATCATATTGCAAATATACATGCTTTGTTAGAAGCTATTGAACCCATTGCAAGCGATAGTTTTATTGAGCGAGTTAAGGCTGTTCATTCAGATGAAATACTCGAAAATACACAGTTTAACTATATTTATGATGCCAATTTGACCATAGATACTATCATTGAATTGACAAAAAAAGAACAGTTCGATTATCTTATTGTAGCTTCTAAAAAGCGAAATGCTTTGCGTCGTTTATTTTTTAGCAGTAGTCTAGCTGCTATCATCAATCAGGTTCATCATTGTGCGGTTTTGGCTGTTCCTGAGAATGCTAACTACCACGCCATTAAACGCATTTCGTGTGCTACAAAATTAAAATTGCAAACATCAGCTTTTGAACAAATGAAACTATTGCATCAGATGTTTCAAAGACGGATTCACTTTGTTCATGTTGTTTCCGATAGCGAAAAAAGCGATAATAAAGCAAAAAAGCAAGTTTTTCGGCAAAAAGTTGGCAAAACAATCAAAAAAAATAAGTTTTTTCTACACGAAATTATACACCATGATATAGAAGATGCTTTATTTGAATATATCGAAAAGCAAAATGTCGATTTGTTGTGTTTGGCAGCTCACCCAGAAAAGGCTTTGTTGGCAAGACTTTTTTCGAGCAATCTCATAGAAACGCTCACAGCAGATGCCAATATTCCTATTATGATTTTTCCAATAAATGGAAGTTAGTTTTTAGTTATTCAACTAAACTTTCAATTGATTTTTTATTAAATGTTATTTTTCAAAAAAAAGAACTTTAGCCGTTGTCGTGTGTTATGACCAACAACTCAAAACTACGCACTAAAAACTCAAAACTATTTTGCCTTTTTACATTGTTCTATCAAGCGAGCAATAGCTTTGCGTTGTTCTCGGAGTGATTTGTTTTTTTCTTTATTTGTTTCTCTCAATGCGTCTATTTTTTTCTGCAATTTCAGATTTTCTTTTTCTTTTTGCTCCAAATCTAATTTTGCATTCAAATATTTTTGTCGATAGCTCGCCAACTTTTTTGTAGCTATCAAAAAATATCGTTTAAAACTTGTAGTATGCAAATCATTTCTATAATCCATAGCAGTCATAAACTGTTTGTAAACCGCTTGAAAATCAAGTGCTTTTACGCCTGCTCTTGCTTTTTGATAGTGAAAATCTGCTTTTCCTGCATTCAACTCTTTTCGAATCAAACTCGCTTGCGTCACTTGTCGTGCAAAATCTAGCACTCGTGCATTGGTGCGAATGGCTCTACGACCGATTTTTGTTTTCAGCACCAAACCCTCAAAAGTTGTGCAACGGCTCAAGGCGACATACACTTGGCCAGCCGTAAAAGCTGCTCCCAAATCGGCAATGACACGTTCAAATGTCAGCCCTTGACTTTTGTGAACCGTAATCGCCCACGCCAATTTGATGGGAAACTGCGTAAAAGTGCCAATAATTTCTTCCTCGATTCTGCTTTTTTTGTTGTTCCAAGTATATTTAATGTTGTTCCATTCTTGTTTTTCAATTGCTAAGGTTTTGCCATTCGAAAACTCTACCGTAATTGCGTCATCTTCTATTTTACTGATTTTCGCAATTTTTCCATTATAATACCTTTTAGTGATGTCGTTTCGAATAAACATAATTTGCGAGCCAGCTTTTAGTTTCAAACTTTGATTGGTAGCCATGATATTTTTAGGAAAAGTGCCTGTAATATCGGCTTCAAAAGTTGCTAAAGGCGTATTTAGTTCGGCAAGTTTTGTCAAGTTGGTGCTATTCACTATTTTGTTGTGCGTAGCAAGCGTGATGTAATTTTCGTTTTCGGCAGGCGAAAAGTTGGGATTATAGCGAGAGTTGAGCAAGTACAAATCTCGGTTGGAGATATTATTTATGCGTACATTATTGAGCAAATTGATAAACTGCTGCTCATTTTGGCGATAAATCTTTTTGAGTTCGATATAAATAGGTTTATTTTCCGTAATGGCTTTTGCAGAAAAGAAAAAAGGGCTGTTGTAATGTTCTTTCAAAATTTGCCATTCCTGAAAATTCGCAATCGGAGGCAATTGAAAAGTATCTCCAATTAACACTACTTGCAATCCGCCAAAAGCCTCTTTCATATTTTTGCGAAAAACACGCAACAAGCGGTCTATGACATCAAGCAAATCGCATCGCAACATCGAAACCTCATCAATAATGAGCAATTCCAAACCTCGAATAATTTTGAGCTTCTGTTTCGAATATTTAAAATGATTGTGTATAGTGCTATTGTCTTCTTCATTGAAGCTCGCTATCGTTCTGAGGCGTTTGTCGTTTGGTACATAAAGACTTGGTTTTATTTGAAAAAAAGAATGTATCGTTTGTCCGCCTGCATTGATAGCAGCTACGCCTGTCGGTGCGACAATAGCCGTATTTTTTGTCGTATTTTTCTTCAAATATTTCAAAAAAGTCGTTTTTCCTGTGCCAGCTTTGCCTGTCACATACACCATTTTTTTGGTATGTTTCACAAATTCTGCTGCATAATTGAATGCTTCATTTGTTTCGTCCAATTCAATATTGTCTATGATTGTAGGCATGGCTTTTTGTTTTTTTGCAAAGAAAAATGAAGGCAAAAGTACGTTTTTTTTTATGACTTGAAAATTTAAGTGAAAAAAAAACACTTTGATAACCTTTTTTAAGAAGCATCAAAGTGTTTGTTGTTTTTGTCAAAAAGCTATTTATTGTTCTGTAAGCCAACTTATAAATTTGTTATACTTTTGTTCATTTTCTTCTATCCAATTATTTACATTTTCACCTTTACTTTGAGTGATATAATAACAAAAAGCCTCTATGTTTTCTGTTTCTAATAGTTGAATATAAAAATCTATATATAGCTCCCAATAAAGTCCTTTTTGTTCTTTTCTTTGCTCTTGGCATATTGAAAAAATAGATTCTGTTAAATCAACAAAATGTTCTTCTTCTGTCATTTCTTCATTTGTAATAACATTTGCTCCTAATAAGGAGATAAACATATCTATATTAGAAAATTCATTGTCAAAACCTAAATGATTTATCGTAATTTCAATATTTTGAGCATCTTTTTTCACTACGCCTTGATGTAATAATTTCAACAGTAGGTTTAAAGCATCTTTTGAGCGGTTGCTAGTGGGTTCAAGTAGCAAAAAGAAATATAAAGGAAGTATTGCTTCTACTCTTTGTCCTTTATCGGCACACATTGCGGCCAACAAATAATTGCTTGTTGGATGTATTGGGTTGTTTTCAATGGCTCGCAAAATGTGTTTTTCGGCTGCCGCTCTCTGGTTATGATTGAAAAAAGTTAATCCTAAATTATATTGTAGCAAATAGTCATCAGGAAACAAAGCTATTCCTTTTTCATAAGTAGTTATTGCTGCTTTTGTCTTTTTCAACATATCTAAACAAGAACCTTTAGTGATGTAGGCATCTCTTAGATGATTTTTATCTTGTTTAATCACAATATTCATGTATTTTATCGCCTTTTTGTATTCTCCCGAAGCAAAGAAACTATATCCAATTTCATAGTTTACTAATGGAGAGCGTTTATCAATATCAAGAGCTTTTTGATAAGTAGCTATTGCTTCTTTATACATTCCTTTGTCGTGGAGTTCAACTCCTTCTTTTACGATTTCCATTATTTCTTCTTGCCCATTTAAATGGAGACAAATGAATAATAGCACAGCTATTCTCGCTTTAACAAAATCATTACTCCATAGGTGGCATATCAATTTG
>JBMZCV010000054.1:0-27652 GCA_049613665.1 Chitinophagales bacterium
TTGATTTTTTTTGGTTCGTTTTTTTTATCAAGTAAAAAAATGAACAACTAGCCAAGAGGGACTACACGAAAGATATAATTTCTTCCTTATGTTATTTTTGCACCACCCAAATTGTCAAAGAACCATTGTTTTTTCCTTCAATAACAAAATTTTTAGCAAGCATTTTTCAATTAAAAACTATTAACTTAATCAATTATTTAGCTCATTTTATATAAATTGTAAGCTATTTTCTCATTATCAAAAGCTTTCCAAACTTCATTTTCTTGTATATTTTCTAATTTTAAAGAAACAGCATTTTCTATGGTTAAAAAATCATTTTGAAACTGCCAACGGCCTTGAATAGCTATTTCCTTGCCCAAATATTCATATTTTTTTCCTACAAAAAAGCCATTCCCTTGCAAATTTAATTGATAAATAGCTGCACTTGGCAAATGTGCTTGAATGTGCCATTTTCCAAGTGCTTCAAAGGCGATATTTTGCCCATTATTTGAAAAAGCATTAGAAAAAAAGTTTGCAAATCCAGCTTGTTGCTGTTCTTCTGTCAGATTTTTCAACAATTTTTTCGCTTCAAAAAGATAATAAGCTTCTTCCAAAACCTGAAAAGTTTGCAAAGAATAGTTGCACATATTCAGCCTATCTTGAACATTGTAGCTATTGGTCATTTGAGCCAAAGACAAATACATTTGTGCATGAATAAAACGCTCTTTATGAGTTTGAGGAGGCTTTTGTTGGAAAAAATGATACATCTGATTTAAGAAATTCATTTCGTCTGAGGTGTCGAAAGGTGTACTTAATGGTAACAAATGTATCGCTTCAAGCATTATATCCAAATCTTGAGGAGCGAGTTGATAAGCTTGTCCCAAATAAACTTCCGCTTTTTTCGAGCTAGTGAGCGTATCTGTCACACTTGTAAAACCCTCCCAAAGTGTAGCCAAAGATATTTCTTTCTGTTTCTTTGTTTCAATTTCTGTCGATTTTTTTGCCAACTCTCCTACTACCTTTGCTTGCCACAAACTCGCTTTTTTCAACAACAAGGTGGCTTTCGAAATACTTACCATTTCAAAACTCAATGCTGTTTGATTCTTTTTTTCTAAAATATTCAAATACTTATCTACCAAAGCCAGCCATTTATCGACATTCGGCACTAAAACATTTCCATTGATGCCTAAAGGTGTGTGCAAGGAAGCATAAGTAGGTATATTTATGATTTGTTGCAACTCAACAACTTTGATATTTTGAGAATTATATTCATCTTTTATCGGTTGTTTTCCTGTTTTTTGCTGCTCTAAAACATAATGAGGTGTCTGGACGGCCTCCACTTTTTTCGCTCTTTTTTCTTCGCTTTTTGCTACTTTCGTTTCAGTGTTCTGCTGGCTTTTTCTTACCAAATACTCTATTTCATTTTTTACTATATCAAAAGCCTTGTCTTTGTTGTGCCAATGCAAATCTGTGATAGCGTGCGTTTGAGAAGGCACAATTTTTAGCTGCTCATAAAAAGGCAAAATATCGCAAGGACGCAACAAGACAGGTACGAAAAGCGGCTTTACAACTGCTTTTTCGTAATATTCCATAGCCATCAGTTCGATTTTGTAGCAAAAATCAGAGGCTATAAAATCGGAACTTAACAAAATCATAATAATTTGAGAGGCTTCCAAATGCTGTTTTATGACTGTTTCTGTTTCTTGCCCAGCCACAAGCTGTTCCATATCCCAAATCTCAATGACTTTTCGCCTCCGCAACAATGCAAAATGTTTCAAAAGTTCGTCTTTCAAGGCATCGTCTGCTTGTGCATAGGCTAGAAAAATTTTAACTGCTTTCTTACTCATATCTTATTCTTAATCCTTGTTGATAAATTGCTACTCTGCAACACCTGTTCCTCTGCAAGCATTACACCATTCTCGGCCTCTTGTGCCTTGCCAATAGCCTTTTCCCTCACATTTTCGACAAGCGTTTTTGAGCTTGGGTGGCGAAATGCGTTTTTCTATTACCAATTTGTAAACGCCATATACGGCCAATAATACTAAGGCTGATATAAATATTCTAACAAGAAAAATAATCATTTTTTTTCAGTTGATGATTGATTAGTTTTTAGGTTTAAATTTTGAGTTTTTAGTTATTTGGAATAAACGACTTTATCATGCGAAATTTGCCGTTTATATCTCTCTTTAACTCACAATGAAAACCTTTTTTTTCTAATAAAACAACACATTCATTAGCATAGTTTTCATTGATTTCAAAAAATAAACGGCCATTTTTTTTCAACTTTTCTAAAGCAAATCTAGCAATAGTATCGTAAAAAAGCAAGGCACTTTCGTTTTCTGACACAAATAGTGCTAAATGTGGTTCATATTCCAACACATTTTCGGTCATCATACTACTTTCTTCCACAGTAATATATGGCGGATTGCTGACGATAATATCGTATTTAGAAAATTTGTTCCAATCTATTTCCTTCAAAATATCAGCTTGTAAAAAGGAAACCTTTAAATTTTCTTTTTCAGCATTTTTTTTAGCTACTGCCAAAGCTTTTTGTGAAACATCGGTAGCGAAAGCCTCAAATGTTGGATTTTCTTTTTTTAGTGCCAAAGCAATACAGCCGCTTCCTGTGCCAATATCTAAAACCGAAAGATTATTATTTTGCTCATTTTTCGCCTCCTCTATTTTCTTTTTTTCTTCTAAAATAAATGCGACAAGCTCTTCCGTTTCTGGGCGTGGAATAAGCACCGCATCATTTACCGCTAAATTCATACCATAAAAATCAGCTTTTCCCAAAACATATTGAATTGGCTCATTCTTTTGCAAACGCTGTAAATACTTGTCTAAAGTTTGTTGTTGTTCTTTCTCAAATTTCAGACTATGACTATTCATCAATAAATCTAGCTTACTGCACGCAAAAATCTCTTGCAATAGCATATAAGCGATGCTATTGGCTTCTCGCTTGTCGTAAGCATTTTTTAACGCCTCCTCTATTTTTTGGATGGTTTTGTTTAAATTCATTTAAAACTACTTATTATTTGCCATAAGATGAAAAACCATAAGGTAGCAATTTTGTTATAAAAACTTGAAAATCAGTCTAAAAATCTTATTGTAATGTAAGATTTCATTTTACGCAAAAAATATTGATTTTTTGTTTGTTCTTTTGAATGAAATGTTTTATTTTTTACGAAATAGTCAAAGCTATGTAAACAACACTAAAAGACGAACCGAAAAAAGATAAACAATGAAATTAGAAATAAGCGAGTTAGAGAATTTTAGGCAAAAATCAGATACTACCGCAGACACATTGATTAAAAACTTACATGAAGAAATGGGTAGTAATTTGATATGGAAGTTATATAATAATTTAATCAATGACCTTGAAGAGATAAATATTCAAAATTTGCCTAAAACATTAAATGCTTTTTTTATAGAAAATCAAAAAATTCCAAGTTGGGCAGATTATAATTTGATAGCTATTTCGGAACGCTTATTTCTTGAAATAGGTCCTTTATATTCAGCTTGCTTATTATGCAGAGCTTTGCCTATTGGTTATAGTTCTTTGAAAACGGTAAAAGTTTTAACAGCAACAGGATATCTATCAAAAGATGTGAAAGAAGGAACTGCAAAGCGTTTGTTAGAAACAACTCAATTTATTTTTAATGTTATGGAGGAGGGTACTTTTTGTGCGAATTCAAAAGGCATCAAACACATTCTTAAAGTACGTTTCCTTCACGCTATGATTCGTTATCATTTATTGAAACATAATTGGGCTGTAAATAAGTATGATATTCCAATAAATCAAGAAGATATGGCTGGAACTATACTCACTTTTTCAGTAGGTGCTATGAAAGGCTTAGAAAAGATAAATGTAAAACTTTCACCTAAAGAAAAAGATGCCATAACGCATTATTGGTCTGTTGTTGGATATATAATCGGAGTAGATGAAAAACTATTACCTCATAATTATACGGAAGGAGAAAAATTATATGAAACAATTTTAAGCCATCAAGCAGCCTATTCTACTGATGGGGAAGAATTGACACGAGCCTTATGTAATTTTATCAGAGGTTTTTTACCAATAAAACCTCTTAACGATTTTCCTGAATATCTTGTTAATTATTTGATAGATAACCCAAAATACAGTCATCTAATAGGAGTTAAGCATCCAGAAAAAATGGATAAGTTAATTTTTTGTTTATTGATTTCCTATTTCAAATTTATCAATAAACATAGAAAAAAAAGACTTTTTGCTAATCTAATCCAAAAGTCAAATAATATTTTTGCAGCACAATTAATTACCTATTTTTCACAGGAATTTGATTTAAAATTAAGTATTCCTCAAAAAATACAAGCTTCTTGGGGATTAAAGTATTCATGAACCGTTATATTCAATTAAAAAAAAATTACAATTTCGCCCTCAAAGAAACCGAAACACTACGCCCAGCACCACTCACGCCAGAAGCAAAATGAATTTAAATTCATTTAAAACTACTTGTTTGTTAAGTTGTAAACTTTTTGACGATATTCATTCCATGCTAACACTTCTTTCAAATCTAGCCAAATATCATAAAAGCGTCGATTATTTTCATTGTGAGCATCTTCGCTTTCAATATTGGCAAATTCCAAAACATTATATATTTCATTGTCTTGTACTTCCAATATGATGCTATAACCATCTAAAACTTGATATTTAAATCCCAAAAATGCTGTTTGCGAACGCAATTTCAATAATTCAGGCAAGTGTTTTTCTATATACTCAAAATTATCTAATTTTCGTTTTTCTATCAAAATAAGCGTGTCTTTTTCCACAAAAAAAGAGGAACAAAACATTTTATCGTTTTCTTTATGTAGCTCTAGCATTTCTGTTTTAGCAAAGTTTGGATAATACCACAATCGCAATTGATAATTATTATTCAAAACATTTGCTAATCGCTTTTTTAAAGCTTTGAAATCCTTAAGCTCATTTTTTTGGGCAAAAACGAAAAAGTTATACTCATTTAATAAATGGCAAACAGGTTCTTTTTCAAACTCTAAAGCTTGTGGAAAATACAAAGAATCTCGCCCAATTTTATAAAACAAAGTATCTAAAAAACTTTCTTCCATTTTTTGCATTTCAGACAAAGAAAAACCAATTATCTCTTTCTCGAAAGCTAAAGTATCAGCATATAAAGGAACTGCCATTTCGCAATCTGTATAGCTTTTAGGTACTTTATTTTGCGAAAAAATTTGGCTAGTAAAAATCATCATTAGAAGAAAAAATGTGTTAAACTTCATGATTGTCTAGTAATTTTTCTACTACCTTTGTTGCTTGAAGACCATCTTCAAAGGTAACTAAATTGCTTTTTTTACCATCTATCGCCTCATAAAAAGCATGGATTAAATCGTAAGTTGCATTAACACTTTTAGCTCCTTTTTTTATATTACTTGCTGTTATAAATTCTTGTTCACCTATTTTTACTATCAATTTTCGCCAGTTTTGTAGTTCTATTGAGCCTTCTGATCCGAATAATGTTAGTTTGATGTTTCCCTGTTGATTAACATCAGTTAGACCATTGAAAACTATTTTCACACCACTTGCAAGTTCGCCAACACCAATTAGGCCAATTTCACATTTACTTTTATCGTCAGGATACTCAACAAATGAATGAATATTTCCTATTGGGCCAAACGATGCTTGTATCAATTGAATAAAGTGTGTAAACACCTCTCGTACAAATCCTCCATCTTCTCTCGAATCAATCCAAGCATTCTGTTGCCATGGTCTTGGCCAGTAGGGATAAAGTGCTGATAATTCAATTCTTTTAATTCGTCCCAATGTATTGGTTTCTAATAATTGTTTTATTCTAGTATATGCAAATCCATAATACAAGGGAAAATTCATAGCATGTACAATTTGTGTTTCTATAGCAACTTCATACATCTCAGTAGCTTCTTCTAGTGTGCATGCAAGAGGTTTTTCACATAAGATGTGTTTACCAGCTCTCATAATCTTTATAGCAATATCATGATGAGACCTAGGCGGTACTGCTAAATAAATCATATCAATACTTTTATCGTTGATTAACTCATCTAAATCTGTTACCGTCACTATATCAAATTTCTCTTTCATCGCAGCCATTCTTTCTACATCAACATCAAAGCCACCCTTAATATCTGTTTTCGGATGTTTCAAAAATGCAGGCAGTAGCCTTTCTGCAATAACACCAAGTCCTATAATACCTAAACCTAATTTTTTCATAACATTTTCTTTTATTTAATTGACTATATACTACAATTTCGCCCTCACAGAAACCGAAACACTACGCCCAGCACCACTCACGCCAGACGCAAAAGGAATATAATGCCTGTCTAATAGATTTTCTAAAGAAACAGAAAATTGCAAATTTGGCATCACTTCATAATTAACGTGTGCATTGACGACATACCAAGCTGGCGTGCCTTCTGGTGTTGCTTCGTTGGCTTTGTCTTCGCTGTTGGTTGTACACACAGTTTCGCCAGCGTCATTTGTTGTGCAAGAGTAGCCACCATAATTTTCTATTCGCTTCCACGCATTGTAACGCAACTGCAAACTAACATTCAATTTTCGCTTTTCATTGCTATAATTCAAAGCTGCCAAGCCAAACATAGGCGGAATATGTCCGAGCGGCACAGCGGCACTTATATCGTAGCCTTTCGTGAAGTTCCATTTTTTAGTCAAACTCAATTGTGGCGTAATTGCATAATTTGCCGACAAAGACACACCTGCAACATAAGCTTTTCCAGAATTTGCATTGGCATAAATGGCTTTCAACTCGCCATCATACACCAACGAATCTTGTCCATTTAGATTAAATGTAGCTCTTTTTATCACATTTGTCAAATAAGTATAGTAAAAGTCGGCTTGTAAATCTAGCTTATTATTGATTTTTTGCTGAAAGTTAAGGTCTGCATTATAGGCATATTCAGGCACTAAATCGACATTTGGCACTACAACAGTTGTTTCGGTTGGGTCAAAAACCTTTGTTGCATCATCAATATTTGGCGAGCGGAAACCTGTGGCTAGTGTTGCTCCTATTTTTGTGTATTGAAATGGTCGGTATGTCATGCCCAAACTGCCTGTGAAAGCACCAAAAAAGTCTTTTGTGGAGGTATAAGGCAAGCTGTAAAAAGAGGTGTCGATAAAGCTCGCTTGCAAACCGACTAGCGAATAGCGAAAGCCATCAATTACCGTCAATTTATCGTTTACTTGCCATTTGTGACGTACATAAGCCGCTGCTGTTGTCATGCTGCTTCCACCATCTGGATAGCGTGTGGCGATTTTTTCATCGCTTATTTCCATACTAGCCACCTCTTCCAAATATCCTTTAGAATTTACTTTGTTGTAAGTCGCTTCTGTGCCATATTGTAGCGTATGACTTTCGTTTATTTTTTTCACAAAATCCATATTCAAGCTATACACATCTACTTCTTCTTCTCGATGTCGGCGTTCTGTTTTGCCAAATTTTCGGTCTATTCTATCTTCCTCCACTTTCTGATAAGCCGCTACTAGCTTAAATTGGTCGTAAATCGGATTTATAGTTGAATTGTTGAGCTGAAAAGAAGCTAATAAACGGTTTTGCGGCCCATAATACCATTCTGCAAATTTCAAGGTATCATTGCTGCTCACATCATTCAATCTGTCGAAACGTGGAATGTCGGAAGAAGTCGCATATTGCAAATTCAAATTCATATCGGTGTTTGCGTTAGGCTTATAATAAAACTTTTGCAAAGCGTTGATTTGGCGATATTTTGTGAAACGCAAAATGTGTTCTTTATCATTTTTCACTAAACTATCTACGCCATCAAAAGTATCGACATAAAAAAAACGTTTTCCCCAATCTTCATAGCCGTGTGGCCGTTTTCTGCCTGTTTTTAAATCGCCAAAATCACTGCTTGTAATACTTGTAAGCGTTCCAAATTTTCTATTGGCAAAAGAGAAGTTTAAATTAGCTGTTTTTTCGTCATTTGCAGAGCCATAACGCATCATCGCATTTGCCGAAAATGCTAATTTTTCGCTGTCTTGTGCCAAAGTTGGATTTTTGCTGATAAAATTCATCACACCGCCAAGTGCATCACTACCATATAGCAACGAGCCAGGCCCGAAAACCACTTCTGTGCGTTCCAAAACATTGTTGTCTATCGTAATGACGTTTTGAACATGGCCACCTCTAAAAATGGCATTATTCATTCGCACACCATCGACAACTATCAGCACTTTATTAGCTTCAAACCCTCGAATAACAGGACTTCCGCCGCCCATTTGACTTTTCTGCACATATACTTTGCCTGTATTTTGCAACATATCGGCCGAACTCTGTGGGTTTTGCAAGGCTATTTCTTCCGCTTTGATGATGTCTATGCGATTGCTGACATCTGCCATTCGTTCCGAAAACTTGCCAGAAACGACAAATTCTACCAATTCTACATCTTTTGGGAAAAGTTGTATTTTGAAATTTTGCGATTTTATTTTTGCGTAGCTAAATGTTTCATCTTGGTAAGAAAGGTGCTGTATATACAAAGTGGTAGAATCGGCTAAAATTGGCAGTTCTAAAATGCCTTTTTCGTTGGAAATAACAGCGAAGTTTTTGTTTTGTGTGAAAACATGAACGTCTTTGATATTTTCATAAGTCAAAGCGTCGGTAATAGAAAGGTTTTGCGTTGTTTGAGCAAAAAGATGAGGAGGAAGGAAAAAAAGAAAGAATAAAATAGTTATTAGTTTTGAGTTTTTAGTGCTTAGTTTTTTTTTTCGTTAAACATAGGTTTTCGTAGTTTTAAGTTTTTAGTGCTTGGTTTTTAGTTAATCTTAATATGATGCGAATGTGAAGCAGCTTTTTTTAGTCAAAAGTTTAGACATACTATTTTCTTAAAGCACCCAATAATTCTATTGTTTTTTTCTAAAAAAGAAGAATTTAGTGCTTAGTTTCATAACTAAAAATTCAAAACTAAGCACTAAAAACTAATAAAATTATTTCGCTACAATATTAATAATACGTTTTGGAACGTAAATAAATTTGCGGATAGTTTTGCCTTCCGTCCATTTCTGTACGTTTGCATGAGCAAAAACAAGAGCTTCTACTTCTGCTTTTGTCGCATCTAAAGAAATGCTAATTTTCGCTCTCACCTTTCCATTGATTTGAATAGGATATTCTTTAGCGGCTTCTTTCAAATGCTTTTCGTCAAAAACAGGAAAACTTGCATGATGTACGCTCGTTGTATGTCCCATTTTTTGCCACAAAAATTCTGAAACAAAAGGTGCAAAAGGTGCTAACAAAATGACAAGCGTTTCTAATACCTCTTTTTTGTCGCATTTCAAAGCTGTTAATTCATTGACGCAAACCATAAAAGCACTAACGCAAGTATTAAAAGATAAACGCTCAATGTCTTCGCCTATCTTTTTAATGGTTTTGTGCAAAATCTTCAACTCTTTTGCGTCTGCTGCTTTGTTGCTCAAATTTAAGGCTTCGCCATTCCATTTAAATAAACGCCAAAACTTGCCTAAAAATTTTGAAACACCGCCAATACTATCTGTATTCCACGGCTTTGCATCGGTAATTGGGCCTAAAAACATTTCGTACATACGGAAACAATCAGCACCATGCGAAGCCACAATATCATCTGGATTGACGACATTTAATTTAGATTTAGACATTTTTTCGTAAGCATAGCCGCAAATATATTTGTCTTCTTCCAAAATAAATTCGGCATTTGCATATTCGGGGCTATATTTTTTGAAAGCTTCTGTATCTAAAACATCGTTTCGCACCATACTAATATCAGCGTGCAAAGCTGTCGTTTCATACTTATCTTTCAAGTTTAAAGAAACAAATGTATTCGTATTGACAATTCTATACACAAAGCTAGAACGGCCGCCAATCATGCCTTGATTTACCAATTTTTGAAAAGGCTCATCGCTTGGCGTAGTTACAAAATTTCGGTCATGCAAAAATTTGTACCAAAAGCGAGCATACAACAAGTGTCCGACAGCGTGTTCGGCACCGCCAGCATAATAATCGACATTTCCCCAATAATCTAAAGCTTCTTTTGATGCAAAAGCCTCCTCATTTGTTGGGTCCATGTATCGCAAAAAGTACCAGCTAGAAGCAGCATAGCCTGGCATTGTGTCTGTTTCTCTGCGGCCGCCATTTGGCAAACTCACCCATTCTTGATTGTTGGCTATCGGCGATTCACCTGTGCCTGAAGGCTTATACGATTCTATTTCTGGCAATTCTAAAGGCAATTCGTTTTCTGAAACAGTTGTTATCAAACCATCTTTGTCGTACATAATCGGAAACGGCTCTCCCCAATATCTTTGTCGGCTATAGCCTGCATCTCGCTGGCGATAATTGATTTTTCCTTTACCGATATTTTCAGCTTCCAAACGGTCTGTCACCGCACGAATAGCGGCTGGAACTTCCATACCATTCACAAAGTCAGAATTTATCATAATACCCAACTTATCGTGACGAGTAGCACCTGCATATTTCGATTTGTCGATAATGTCAATAACAGGAATGCCGAATTTGTTGGCGAAAGCAAAATCTCTATCGTCATCGCTAGGAACTGCCATAATCGCACCTGTTCCGTAGCCAATCAACACATATTCACTAATCCAGATAGGAATTTTCCAGCCTGTAAATGGATGAATAGCATAAGCACCTGTAAACGCACCTGTCACCTTTTTTTCGGCTTGTCGCTCAATATCTGAACGACTTTTCACATAGCTAATATAATTTTCTACATTTTCTTTTTGTCCTTCGCTAGTTATTTTATCAACCAACTCGTGTTCAGGTGCTAAAACCATAAACGTAACGCCAAAAATAGTATCTGGCCGAGTCGTAAAAATTTCAAAATCAAGCTCTGTTCCACCAATTTTAAAAAACACACTAGCACCTTCCGAGCGGCCAATCCAATTGCGTTGCATTTCTTTCATGCTTTCTGTCCAATCCAAAGGATTTAAGCCATCTAACAAACGCTGCGAATATGCTGTAATACGCAAAAACCATTGTCGCATCGCTTTTCTTTCAACAGGATGTCCTCCACGCTCCGACAAACCATCTTTTACCTCATCATTTGCTAAAACCGTACCCAATTCTGGACACCAATTTACAGTAGATTCAGATTGATAAGCCAAGCGGTAATTCATCAAAATATCTTGCTTTTCTTTTGGCGTTTTTGCTTGCCATTCCGCAGCCGAAAACTTCAATTCCTCCTCGCCATTAGCTGCATTAACATCAAAATTTCCATTTTGTTCAAAAGCAGCTTTCAAAGTGTCGATATGTTCTGCTTTGTTTGTCTTATTGTTGTACCAACTATGGAATAATTGCAAGAAAATCCATTGCGTCCACTTATAATAATTCGGTTCGCAAGTAGAAACTTGTCTATCCCAATCATAATTGAAACCCAATTTGCGAAGCTGTGCGGTATAAGTTTCGATATTTTTTTGTGTCGTAACGGCAGGATGTTGGCCTGTTTTGACAGCATATTGCTCCGCAGGCAATCCATAAGCATCAAAACCCATTGGATGCAAAACATTAAAACCTTTTAAAGCCTTGTAGCGAGCATAAATATCGGTAGCGATATAGCCGAGCGGATGTCCGACATGCAAACCTTTGCCAGAAGGATAAGGAAACATATCTAAGATATAATACTTGGGCTTATCAAAATCATTTGTTACTTTATAGGTTTTGTTTTCTTCCCAAAACTCCTTGCATTGATTTTCTATTGCGGTAAAATTATATTCCATCGTGTATTTTATTATTTCAGAATGTAAATTTTTTGTTAAAAAAACAGTATTTGCTTTGTTTTTATTGCATTTTTTATGTTCACAATAATTCTCACATTTTTTATAACAATTTTCAGTTGAATAAAAAAAACGCCTTTTGACAAGGGAAACATACTATTTTTCAGTTCAAAAGGCTGTAAAACTTGCAAATAGTGGCCACCTTAGCCTAAAAAAAACAGTACGTTTAAGCCTTTGATAAAAAAATGTATAGATGTCCGAGCTATTGTGTTCAAAAAAACAATTCGTCAAACATTAAAAATAAATTGCTCTTATGTGAAAACTAACACACTGATTTTCAATGCGTTAGCAAATCAAACAGGCTATATTAATTAGTCCTTGGCACTTATGATTTTTGAAAAGGCAAAAGTAAGGAAATAATTTGTTGAATTAGAAATTATGAAAGATGAATTATTAAAATTAGAATAATATTCATTTTTTATCCCTAAAAAGAAAAAGGCTTTACACTCTTTTTTTAAGAATGTAAAGCCTTTTATTTATTACTTTATTGTTCCAATTGATTATTATGCATTTGCCTTAATATAATCAATTGCAGCTTGCACTGTCGTAATTTTTTCTGCTTCGTCGTCAGGAATTTCGGTATCAAATTCTTCTTCTAATGCCATTACTAGCTCAACGGTATCTAAAGAGTCTGCTCCTAAATCTTCAACGAAAGATGATGATGTTTTTACTTCTTCTTTGCTAACACCTAGTTGTTCACTAGCAATTTCTATTACTCTTTCTGTTATAGTTCCCATTTTTTAATATTTTTTTTGTGAAAAAAGTTAAGTGCCAAACAGTATGAATGATAGGACGATTTGAGCTAACATATAGACATTTTGTTTGACTACTTACATAAACGCATTTTAAAGTGCAAAAGTAATAAATGTTATGATAAAAATGTAATAAAAAATGATAATTATTTTTAAACAACCTTGCTAGGTAACTGATAAAGTGAATACTGCACCAAACTATTTTACATAAACTTCACCTAAAAAACTTTTTGAACACCCTTCTTCCGAAATAATTGTTTGTGTAAATTTGTATGTTCCTCTTTCTGAATAAGTATGCATAGGGTTTTCTTCTATCGAGCTGTTGCCATCGCCAAAATCCCATAAAATTTCTTTGTAGAGTCCTTTTGATTTATCAATAAAAAAAACAGTCAATCCATTTGTTTTATAATTAAATTTTGGAAATAAACCACAGATTTCTTCGCTATTATTAATACTCGGTTTATTTTCTTCGAAACAACAAGAAATGTTCATAGAATTTGCCTCACTAAAAATACTGCTTATTGAAACAACGATAAAAAGTATAAATGTTTTAGACATAAAAAAAAGGTTTTGGAAGGATTTTTTATTTTTTTTGGAAGTGTAAAGCACTATTTAAGTGTAATGATTGGTAGATTTATTGCTAATACATTGTCTGACTGCTTAGATATTATAGCTGTTCGCAAGCAACTCGACTATAATCTGTATTTTTGACAAGTTCTGCCATTTTCAATAATTTAGGCTTAATTTTAAACTTACAATTGAGCAAATGGTTTTGGTCAATTTCAAACTTCAAAGCATTACGGGTAATAATAAATTTAATTAGGCCTCCTTTTTCCAAAAAGTCTTCTGCTTCTCCCAAAGTTAGGGTTTGCTGAGGGTTTACTTTTGCTAAATCTGCTGTCGAAATATCAAAACTTGATGGCACAAACAAAATATGACAAGCATTGCCTTCTAACAATTCAGCAACGCTATTATATTGCAAAACAGTAACGTTGTCGTTTGCGTCTGCTTGTGTTTTCAAAAAAGGAGTAATAGGTGTATCGCCCAAAATTCCAATAAACATTTCCTCTGCTACTGGATTCCAATCTACATATTTGGTCAGTTGATAAATGTGTTTTGCTTTGCTCTCGTGTTCTGTTTCTGTTTGAGCTACTGCCGTAAAACAAAATATAAATAATAGTAGGTTAATAGTAAATAATTTCATACAAATTTAAATTATAATTTTTTGGTTGTTCAATTAGTTTCTTATACGGCAAGCAACAATAAAAGTTTTGCAAATAAATAGCTTGACTAAATGTTATGAAAAAAAGGAAACAATTTTGAAAATGATATTTATTTTATCAGTCAAATTAAACAAAAAAACAAACTATATTTATCTGATAATGAGCAATTTATAATTGACACTTATTTTTTCTTAGAAAACAATAAGGTTGTCAAAGAAATGTCTTTTTTAAGTCACAAAAAAAAATTTAAGCAGTTTAAAAAAAAGCTTTTTTATCTGGCATAAAAAGTAAAAAATATTTAACTAATACTTACTTTAGGTATCTAAATTTTGATACTCGAAAAAAATCATACATAAAAAATATACTTAATTTATTAAAAATATAATTATGCAAAAATATCTCAAAAGTAGCACCATTTTGCTGCTTCTTCTAGTTTTTTCAACTTCTCTGTTTGCACAAGAAAAAAAATTACTTCTTAGCAAAGCAAAAACATTTTTTGGACATGAAAAAGCAGTAGAATATATTGATTTTTCGCCTAGTGGCGACAGAATAGCTAGTGCAGGCCACGACAACCTTATTAACATTTGGAGCGTTTTTACTGACGAAGCGGTAAAAACTTTAACAGGACATACTGCTTTAGTCAATCATGTAACATTTAGTAAAAACGGAAAACTATTGGCAAGTGCTTCTGATGATGGAACGGTAAAAATATGGGATTTAAGCACAGGAATAGCCATAAAAACTATTTTAAATGCTCCTGCTTATGCTTTATTCAAAGAAGCATTTTTCGTTGTTTTTAGCCCAGATGAGCAGCATGTTTATTTTGGTGGAAAAAACAAAAAAATAAGCAGAGCTTCTATTTATAGCGATGCAAAAACAGAAATACTTTACACCTCCAATTTTAATATCACTAGCGGTCTTTTTTCTCCAGATGGCAAAAATATGATTTTTAGCACAGCAAACAAGGTCGTAGTTTTCAATCTGGAAAGTAAAACGGTGATACAAAAAATGGAAGATAGCAAAGACTTTATCAATGATTTGGTACTGAGTACAGCAAATAATTTGCTTGCAGCATGGAGCGAAAATGGAAATTTATTGACGTGGACTTATCCTAGCTTGCAACTTTCAAAGCAAATAGCCGCAGGAGCAAAAGGATATAGTCATATTGATTTTTCGAATGATGGACATTTTTTAATAAGTGGCAATGCAAACAACAAGTTTAATATTTGGGATAGCGAGAGTTTCAAGCTGATAAGCTATGTAAAAGAACACAAAGACCGTGTGCGTGCTTTGAAATTTGGGCCTAATGGACAGTTTTTGGCGAGTGGTAGTTATGACGGACAAGTTATGTTATGGGAAATCAACAAAAAAGAAACTCCTATTGAAAAAGAGCTAGAACCTTTGACAGAAATACAAGGGCGTAATATTGAAAGTCGTTTGACATTGGACTTGAGCAGTCCTGATGTGACCGTGAAAGTATGGGACAATTCCAAAATTGATGGCGATATAGTAACCCTTTATTTGAATGGCGAAACCATTTTGGAGCAGCATTCGCTAATAAAAGCAAAGGAAAATGTCAATTTTACAGTAGAAGACAATTCTACCAATGTATTGATTCTATTTGCAGATGATTTGGGAAAAGCACCGCCTGCTACGGTGGCTTTATTAATTACTGATGGCATCAATACGAAAACTTTAACCTTGCGTTCCGATTTGGAACAATCCGAAGCCATTACCTTGAAGTATTATCCGCAAGAATAATTATGAATTTTTAGTTATGAGTTTTTGGTTGATTGTTTTTTAAGGAAGCTAAAAATTAAAAACCCATAACTAAAAACTTATTATTTCAATTTATACATTTGCCCTGGCATAGCTTTTACCAAACCTTTAAACTCTAAGGTAAGCAAAGTAGCTGCTACGGTGCTATTTGTCCATTTTAGCTTCCTGCATATTTCATCTATATACATGGTTTTGGCTTTCTCTCGCAAAAATTTAGCGAGCTTTCGTTCCTCTTCTGAGAGTTCTACAAACAATTCTTTTTGGGTCGATATATCCTTAGCCTCCTCCTCGTTCCAATTTAAAGCAGTAGCCAAATCTTCGACACCTTCAATAAGTCCAGCAATATGTCGTTTTATCAAATAATTGCAGCCTTTAGAATACTTATCGCCTACTTGGCCAGGAAATGCAAACACATCTCTATTGTAGGCATGAGCCAGTTGTGCGGTAATCATACTACCTCCTTTCTGAGCCGTTTCAACAATGATAGTAGCATCTGACATACCTGCTACAATGCGGTTTCGCTGCGGAAAATTCTCTCTATCTGGCCGTGATTGGCTCACAAACTCAGTCAAGGTGCCACCATCAGCCATCATTCTTTGAGCCGTGTTGAAATGTGCTGGTGGATAAATGCGGTCTAAACCATGAGCCAAAACCCCTACCGTAGGCACTTGATATTTCAAACAAGCTCGATGTGCAGCATAGTCTATGCCATAAGCCAAACCACTTAATACCAAAATATCGTTGTATTTCGAAAAACCTTTTACCAACTTATCGCACAAATCTTTGCCATAATCAGTTGCTCTTCGAGTGCCTACAATGCTAATAACTTTGGCTACATTAAAATCAACATTTCCTTTAAAATAAAGCAGAACAGGTGCATCGGCACAGCTTTTCAAACGGTGAGGGTAAGCTTTATCAAAAAAAAATATCGGTTTTATTTTATTTTTGACTACAAAATCACATTCCTCCTCTGCTCTCCTCAATACTTCAGATTTGGTAGCCATAATACTTGTTGCTAGTTTTGGGCCAATGCCCGGCACCTTAAATAACTCTTTTAGGCTTTTTTCAAATACTGACTGACAACTACCGCAATAAGCAATGAGACTTTTTGCAGAGACAGGGCCAACACCAGACAATAAGGTTAAAGCAATTCTATATTTTAGTTGTTGTTTATCCAAAATGTACTATCATTTTTGTTTTTACTTTTTTTGAGAATTGGCAATATAATTTGAATAGTTGAAATTTTTTAGTTTTTAGTGATTAGTTTTTAATTTTTGTTGAAAAAAAAATGCCTACTCAAAGTTTCAACAATTCTTTAGCCGCTATTTCTTGTTTTTCGTTTCAAAGACTTACCTTTGCCTTTTCATCTTTCAGCAACATTTTTTTTTCAGCAACATCAAACAAAATGAAATACAATAAAGTACAAATTGCGATTAAACCGCATTTAAAAGATGTCGTAGGTGAGCAAATCGCTCGAAAAGCCAAACAATTTTTAGGCATTGATACAGGTAAGGTAAAAAGTAGCAAAGTTTTTGCCATAGATTACCAAAAGTTATCTCGTTTTCAGCTCATCGGCTTTATTGAATATTGCCTAAAAGATGACATCGTAAATACACTAAGCATCAATAAACTGCATTATGTATCTGGCTATGAGTCTTATGTTTCGGTAGCAAAGCTCGCTGGCGTAACAGATGATGAAGGTACTTCTGCACAAAAATTGTTGGTTGATTTTGTCAATAAAAATTTGGACACTAAAACCCAACACATCTTTTCGCAAGAGCTGTTTTATTTTGAAAACAAACTAAGCGAAACAGAATTGAAACAAATTGCAGAATCTTTGCTAGGCAATCCACTCATCAATCATTTGCAATATGGCTATGCTCCAAATCAGCTACATATCAAAGATTTGTTTGTGCCAAAAGTGCATTTAGCAACCGACAAAACCGTAAATATCATAAACCTAAACATTCCAGATGAAGACTTGATAACTTTGTCTCAAAAAATGGTTTTGGCACTCAACCTTGAGGAAATGAAAGCCATTCAAGCACATTATGAGGTCAATTTTACAAAAGTAAAGCGAATGGTTAGAAAAATGGATTTGCAACCGACGGATTGTGAGCTTGAAATTTTGGCTCAAACATGGAGTGAACATTGCAAACACAAAGAGTTTAATGCCATTATTCACTATAAAAATGAAGAAACAGGCGAGCAAAAAACCATCAAATCGTTGTTTAAAACCTACATCAAAGGAGCAACAGATAAGGTAAAAACAGCTTTGGAAGCCAATGGCAATAAGTGGCTCATCAAAGTATTTACGGATAATGCTGGCGTTGTGAAAATAAATGAGGAGGCACATTTTGTTTGGAAAGTAGAAACTCACAATTCGCCTTCTGCTTTAGACCCTTATGGCGGAGCTATCACAGGCATTTTGGGAAACAACAGAGACCCATTAGGCACAGGTATTGGCGGTGGCCGTTTGCTTTTCAACACCAATGTATTGTGTTTTGGCTCTCCTTATTTCGATGGCAAATTATTGATGGGACAATTGCACCCTCGCCGCATTTTTTCTGGCGTAAGACACGGCATTGAAGATGGCGGCAATAAATCTGGCGTTCCTACCGTAAATGGTTCTATCGTTTTTGACGACCGCTATCGTGGCAAGCCTTTGGTATATTGTGGTACAGGTGCGATTATGAAACCTTCTTATTTTGGCAAAAACACTTGGGAAAAGCCGATTGATGCAGATGATTATATCGTGATGCTGGGCGGTCGTGTGGGCAAAGATGGCATTCATGGAGCTACTTTTTCGTCCGTAGAAATAGACGAACATTCGCCTATGTCAGCCGTTCAAATAGGAAGCCCTATTACTCAAAAATTGGCGATGGATTTTTTGATAAAAGCTTGCGAAGCTGGCTTAGTAAAAACTAGCACAGACAATGGTGCAGGTGGCTTATCGTCTTCTATCGGTGAGTTGGCCACTATTAGTAATGGTGCTGTTGTTTGGCTCGAAAAAGTACCTTTGAAATATTCTGGCTTAAAACCGTGGGAAATTTTCGTCTCAGAATCGCAAGAGCGTATGACTTTGGTAGTAGAAAAAGAAAAATATGCGAGCCTAGAAAAAATGGCGACACATTTTGAAGTAGAGCTTTCGCATATCGGAAACTTCACCAATAATGGTTTGTTAGATGTTCGCTACGAAAAACAGCAAGTTGCTTTGTTGAATATGGAATTTTTACACGAAGGCGTACCTACAAAAGTCATGTATGCCGAATGGAAAAAGCCAGATTTGACCGAGCCTAAAATGAGCGACAATTTGGACTACAACGATATTTTGTTGCAGTTGATGGGCAGTTTAAATATTTGCTCTCGTGAAAGTGTTATCAGACAATATGACCATGAAGTGAAAGGCAAAACCATTATCAAGCCATTGATGGGGCCACAAGGCAAAGCACCACAAGATGCAGCCGTCATGCGAATAGGTTTTGACTCTTATGAAGGTATAGCAGTTTCCAATGGTATTTTGCCAAGATATGGCGATATTGATGCTTATGAAATGTCGGCAGGAGCTTTTGATGAGGCTGTTCGCCAAATTATTTCAGTTGGTGGTAGATTGCCCAACCTTTCGCCTGCCGATAATATTTTCTGGTCGGTAAACGATAATTTTTGTGTGCCAGATTCAGAGTTTCACCCAACGAAAAATCCAGATGGCAAAGAGAAACTAGCCAAACTTGTGCAGATGTGTGAGGCTTTGTATGATATGGCGACATATTTCGACATTCCGCTCACTTCGGGCAAAGACAGCATGAAAAACGATTATAAAGGCGATGGTGTAAAAATTTCTGTGCCACCAACAATTTTGTATTCTATGACGGCCAAAATTCCAGACATCAGACGCACGATTACCAGCGACTTTAAAGCTGCTGGCGATTTAATTTATCAAGTTGGAGCAACTTACGACGAGTTGGGTGCTTCCGAATTTTACGAACTTTTCGGAGAACTAGGTGCTAATGTGCCGAAAGTGCGAAAAGAAGATGCCAAACGTTGCTACACCAAAATGATGGAAGCCAACGAAAAAGGACTCATTCAGTCTAGCCATGATTTGTCTGACGGTGGCTTGAGTGTCGCTTTGGTAGAGAGTGCTTTTGGCGGAAATCTGGGGGCAAATATTAATTTAGATAATTTTCTTTCAAAAAAACAAAAAAATACCAATCTCACATTAAACGCACTACTTTTTGCTGAGTCTCATAGTCGTCTGTTGGTTACAACTACGGTTGCACAACAAGCAGAATTTGAGAAATTATTTGGAGCAGATGCTACTTTGTTAGGTTCAGTTACTGAAAACAAAGATATAATCATTAAGCATCGGTCAAAAACAGTCGTTAATTTGCCTGTTGCTCCGCTCTTGGAAGCATGGAACAATGGTTTGTTGCTTTCAGAAAAGGCAACTGTTTAAAATTATTTTTTTGAATAGTTACCGAAAAAGCAAAATTAGTTAGTTTGGTTCATGAGGTATAATAGCAGCCTATTGGTAGCGTAAGGATTAAGTACATTAGATATTTACCTTCCTATTTGGGTTGCTATTTTTTTTGTTTTTTAGTGTTTATTTCATTTTTCGTTAAAAAAAACATTTTCCTCAAAACATATACACATTCTTTAATATTTAAAACACATTACTTTTTCTCCGTCCGATATTTTTCCAGTATCTTCAAATCCCACTTTTTTATAAAACTCATCTGCTCCTCCTTTTTCTTTTGGAACATACGACAAGTAAATTTCTTTAATATCTGGCACTTTCTCTTTTATCACTTTCTTTATCAAATCCATTGAAGCCTTGCCATATCCTTTTCCTTGATGGTTTTTATCTATCATAAAACGCCATACACCGTACTCTTTGTTTTTGTTATCGAACTCAAGCATCACAAAACCTACAGCTACATCATCTTTAAAAATGCCACGAAACCATGCTGTTTCATCATAATGACCTTCAGCAATTGAAACCGAATTTGATGCAACTTGGTCTTTCTGATGCTCAAAAACTGAAAGAAATATTATACTAAATAGGTTTTCTTTCGTAATTTCTTTAAAATTAATCATATCGTTTATTATTATTTGGAATGACAAGAAATATCAAAAATAGCATTATTGAGAAGCTCAAAGAATTTTTTAGAAAAAATGATAACGATTACCTTTCTTCAAGAACACAAGTTATATCAGGCTGTTTGTCTCTGTTTTCGCAAGCCGAAATAGCATCAGATTTCGCTAATTTGTAAGTAGAAATTTCGACGATACTTTCATCTGAATCATTGGTACAAGTACATGTCCAAGTTTTCTTTGAACACGATGTAAATGTTAATGATACAAAAGCAAAAATAACAATTAATTTAAAATTCATGATAATTAAACCGTTTAATTACATCAAGCTACGGCAAAGTCTCATTTTCTGTTTTTTGCACAGCTATAGGATAAGCTATTTCATCTAAAATATACTTAACGGAATCTCTATATGCTTCATAAATGCTTGCATATTCGGCAGGAATAGGTTCGGCAGGTGGCATTTTCTCTTTAAAATGGTCAATTTGTTTTCCATTTTTCCAAAATCTAAAACAAAGATGTGGGCCTGTTGCCAAGCCAGTGCTACCAACATAACCAATTACTTGCCCTTGTTTTACTCTCACACCTTTTTTGATGCCTTTGCCAAAACGAGAAAAGTGCAGATATTGAGTGGTATAAACGCTATTGTGCTTGATTTTTACATAGCGGCCGTTGGCTCGGTGATACCTTGCATCAGTAACTGTGCCATCGCCTACTGCTCGTACTGGCGTGCCTCTCGAAGCCGCATAGTCTGTGCCTAAGTGCGATTTGTAGCGGCGTAAAACGGGGTGATAGCGGCGGCCAGAATAGCGTGACGAAATGCGAGAAAATTTTAGCGGAGCTTTCAAAAAGGCTTTTTTTACGCTATGTCCTTCTTCATCGAAATAATTGCGTATCGTATCTTTTTCAAACAAAAAAGCATAATGCTCTTGCCCAGCATGAGAAAAATAAGCTGCTTTTAGCTCGCCCAAGCCAGCCGATTTTCCATCTACATATTTTTCTTCGTAAATAGCTTTGAAATGGTCGTTTTTGTGAATATTGAAAAAATCAATTGACCAAGCGAAAACCTCTGACAGTTGAATGGCTAAAGCAGGATTGACTTCATTGGCGGCAAGTGTGCTATACAAATTGCTAGTGATGATTCCAGAAGTAGTAAACAAATGACTTTGAGTTTCTTTTTTGCAGGTGTAAACATTGGTGCTATCTTGCAAATCGAAAATGACATAATCGGTAGGCGTATCTTCATATATAAAATACTGAACAGTATGGCTACTGTCGCAAAGCACATAATAGGTGTTTCCTGCTCGAAGTTGTGTCAAATCGAAAACACCTTTCGCTTTTTTGGCTACTTGCGTAATTTTTTCTTCGTTTGAGTTACAGCTTCTCAACATATCACTTAAAAACTGCCTAGAAACTATTTTATCTTGATGAATCGTAAAATCGTCGGTAATAATTCCAAAATCGTTTTCGACTTCGAGCAATTCTCTAAAATAAGGAGAGATAGAGATAGGAATAGTATCCGTTTCTGCTATTGTGATAGCGGCATTATCATCAAAATTATCAATGATAACTTCTTTTATTTCTTCTGTATATTGAGGAAAAATAAAGTATAATAAGCTGAAAACCAAAACAAAAAATAGGATAACAACAGAAATTTGTTTTTTCACTTGTGTAGAATATTTTTGTCGGACTTACCTCATTTCAATATAGCGACAATGAATTGACCTATAATGATTAAAATAGTCTTTAATATTTCAAAAACTCCAAAGGTAAGAACTTGTATGCAATTGTGCAAATTTTAGAATAAGGCGAAACCATTATATAGGCAAGCTTTATTTCTAACTTTTAGCCAAGAAAAGACATCATCAGCAATTGAATGCAGCCAACCATAAACCCTAACAAAGCACCTACTAATTCAATAAATTTGAATTCTTTTTGCAAAATACCAAAAACAATATCTTCTAGTTTTTCGGGCGAAAACTTAGCCACTTTATCATATACAATTTCTTCAATATCTATTTTTTCTTCTGTTTTATCAATAAATTGGTCGATAGCAGCAGGTATCATGCCATCAATTTCTCGCATCATTGCCTTTTTGAGCTTATTTTTTGCAGAATCGCTCAACAATAAAGATAACATTGGATATTTCTCGGGCAATTTATCATTCAAAAAGCCGCCTATTTTATCCTCAATCATTTCATTGACGCTTTCCAAGTTTTTTGGGTCTTTTAGCTTTCCTCGGATATCATCGAAAGATAATAATTCTTTAGAAACCACCTTGCCCAACTTTTCGGCTAGTGCTTTTTGGCGTTTCGGAAAAATACCTTGTACTTCTACAAATAAAATTTTTGTTTTTTGTCTTGGATGAAATAGCATTTTTACCGCCAAAAAATTGGTGAACCAACCAATAAGTGCAGCGATAAAAGGAAGCGTATATATCATATAAAAATCTTGTTTTTGTTTTCGTAAAAAAATGAGCATTTTATTTTAAGCACCAAGTACCACTTAATAAAGCATTCGTTTAGTTGTGTGTCGTTCTGAAATGCCTAGAAGCTTCTGAGCGACTACTTCGTATTCAAATCAATGCTATTTTTTAAACAATATAAAACCATCAATTAGTTCATTTTTTGGCATTTTGGCTTCAAAAAAATAAAAAATTTAGCAAAAATAGCTTGAGTTCAAGTTTTTTTCTACAAAATGAGTATGCAAGATTTTTTCCAAAAAGTTTTTATCTGTTTCATCAAAAGAGTTTGGCACGCTGCTATCTACATCAAAAACAGCTATCAATTTGCCCAGCTTATCGAATACAGGCACAACGATTTCTGACTGTGAATTTGGGTCGCAAGTGATGTGTGCTTCTCCCTCCACAAGTGCATGAACATCGCTCACTATTTGCGTTTTTTGGCTGGCCGCAACGCCTCCACAAACGCCTTTTCCAAAAGCGATATGCAAACAGCCCAAAGTGCCTTGATATGGCCCAACACTCAATTTATTTTTTTGTTTTTCGTTTACACCATAAAAACCTACCCAATAATAATAAGGTAAATAAGTTTTCAGGACACAGTTTATCGTAACCATTTTCAAAATGATATTTATTTCGTTGGCCAAAATTGCGTCAATTTCCAATTTTGCTTGTGTATAAGCAGCCATTTTTTGCGTTTCAGTAAGCTGCAAAGATGGCTTTATAAAGTAAGGCATTTCGCTAGAAGCAGACATTTTTTTTAGTTTTTGGTTATGTAGGTAGAAGGACTCTCACCTCAACCTCACATCTAAGATTTTTTAAAAAAAAGGTAAGAAAGAAATGACATATTTTTTAGCCAAAACTGACAAACATAAAAAGTTATGGTCTATCGTAGTTTTAGAAATATGTCATTTCTCAAAATTTGACTAAGTGCCAAGCACTATTTATTATACACTCTGATTTGTGCTAACGTATTGATATTCAGTCTGTTAGTTTTCACAATTTGTTGAATAAATCTGTCAGGTACTTAATGTTAAATATTTTTTTATATTTAAACAGTTTCTAAGCTATTTACGCTTACAGATTTATCTTTTGACATAAAAAACTCTAAAGCTTGTTCAACATCTGCTACCAAATCGGCTGTATTTTCAATGCCAACGCTCAAACGGATAAGGCTAGGCGTGATGCCCAAACGCTGTCTTTCCTCCTCTTTCATAGCACCATGTGTCATAATAATAGGCAAATTTGCCATAGACTCTACGCCACCAAGGGACTCTGCTACTTTGAAAATTTTGAAAGCCGTCATCAGTTTTGAACTCGCTTCGAAAGTATCTTCTTTCAAACGAAAAGAAACCATACCACCGAAAAGTCGCATTTGTTTAGCCGCAATATCGTGATTTTCATGCGTTTTTAGGCCTGGATAATATACACTTTCTACGGCTTCGCTTTGCAATAACACTTCTGCAACAGCAGCCGCATTTTTGCTATGTTGCTCCATTCTCAAATGCAAAGTTTTGATGCCTCGCAAAGTCAAAAAACAATCTAAGATGCCTGGAATTGCTCCTGCTGCATTTTGCAACCATCTAAGCTGCTGATAAATAGTTGTGTCTTTCGCTGGAAAAGCTTGTTCTTTTGAATTGAAAGGAAAATGCACTTCTTTTTTGCAAATGACAGCTCCCATCACAACATCAGAGTGTCCGCCCAAATATTTTGTAACAGAATGTACCACAACATCAGCACCCAAATCTAGCGGATTTTGAATGTAAGGCGAGCAAAAGGTATTATCGACAATGAGTATGATTTTTTCGTTGTAGTTTTTTACCACCTCGCAAACGGCCGCAATATCGCATACTTTCAGCATTGGATTTGTAGGTGTTTCGAGCCAAACCATTTTTGTGTTTTCATCTAAATTAGCTTGTAAAGCCTCCAAATCATTCATATCTACGGCTTGAAAATCAATGCCCATTTTGCCAAAAACATTATCTAGCAAACGGTGTGAGCCACCATACAAATCATCGCCTTTCAAGACTTTGTCGCCTGCTCTAAGCAATTTCATTATTACATCTGTGGCAGCCAAACCGCTTGCAAAACACAAAGCACCAATTTTGTCTGGCGAAATATGCTGACTTTCTAAAGCCGACAAATTTTCTTCCAAAACGATACGAGTAGGGTTGTCAGTTCTGGCATATTCGAAATGTCTATCGTAACGCTTGTCATAATAAGGCTTGCCAGGAGCGTGTTGTACGAAAGTGGAGGTTTGATAAATCGGTGTCATAATCGCACCTGTCGTTGGGTCTGGCATGATGCCATGATGGATAGCTTTTGTGCCAAATCCATTCATTTTATTATTTTTCATCTAGCTATTTCTTTTTTTGAGTAAAATTTTGAGCAAAAAACTAGGCAAGCTTTAGAAGTTGCTTAGGTTTTGTTTTTTTTAATAATGGTTCGGACATTTTTTACAACAATACTCTTTTCAATAAAAAAATACCTTTTGGCAAGGGAAACATACTATTTTTCAGTTCAAAAGACTATCAAATTGACAAATATCGGTTACCTTAGCCTAAAAAAAATAGTATGTTTAAACTTTTGCTAAGAAAATGTATAAATATCCGAATTGTTGTTTTAAGAGACTGTAAGGTAGCAATTTTGTTATAAAAAATTGAAAGTCAGCCAAAAAATCTTACTTTACTTGCATCTGTTATCTAAATATAGTCCTTGTTTAATATTGTTTTTCTGTGCCTTTTACGCAAAAAATCTTGATTAATATTTGTACTGTCTTTTTTTGTGAAACGCTATTATTTAAGCAATAACAAGGAGTTTCTAGGGTAAGAAGTGCTGATATAACCTAATTCTGTTCAATTTTCAGAAAATAACTATTTATTTTACTTGACATGTCAAATAAAAGCACTAACTTTGTTGATATGTCAAGTAAAATAAAATTTCAAAATTTGAATATAATGATTAAAAATAAATTTATAACAAAACCTATCGACGAAAATAATAGGAGAAAGACGAAAATATACATCACTAAAAAAGCTATAAATAATATTTATTTGCTTATTTGTGTTTTTTCCCTATTTTACAGTTGTAATATTGGAGTTAAAAGGTCAGAATCAAACCATAGTAACATGAAAATAGAAGCCATAGATAAATACATCACTTCATTATCAGATAAAGATAAATTTAGTGGAGCAGTTCTTATTGCTAAGGAAGGGAAAGTTCTTTTAAAAAAGTCCTTTGGTTATGCTCATATTGGATTACAAATTAAAAATAATGTAAACACTAAATTTGCTTACGCATCTATTGCCAAATCATTTACGGCCATTGCTATTCTACAATTAAAGCAGGCAGGTAAACTTTCTTTGAATGATAATATCGGTATGTATTTGCCAGAATATCCGAATCAAATTGTTAGAGATTCGATAACTATCAAGCATTTACTTACACATACAAGCGGATTACCTCATTATTTTGGAGATGAAAAATATCTAAATGCACCAAATACAAAATTTCGTACTTTAGATGATTTGAGTAGCCTTTATGAAAAAAAGCCACTAGAGTTCAATCCGGGGTCATCTTTCGCTTATAGAAATACAAACTACTTAGTTTTGGGTCGCATTATTGAAAAAGTATCTGGACATAATTATGATAGGTATATCGAAGAAAATATTTATTCCATAGCTCACATGAAGAATACTGGCAATTTTGATAAAGACCATGTAATTAAAAACAAAGCTGAAAATTATACATTATCAACAGTTTATCCAGGGAAATATCAAAAGGCAGAGTTTTTTGGAAGTCGGGCGAAAGGAAATGCAGACGGAGGAGGTTTTTCTACGGTAGATGACCTTTACTTATTTGTCAAAGCACTTAAATCTAACAAATTGCTCGATGATAAACATACTCAGATGTACTTAACATCCGCCGATAGTGCTAGGCGATATGGTTTTGGAATCGAAATCAGAAATTCTAACAATAATAATGGAATAATATATGGTCATTCAGGCGGACATTATGGCACTGGATGCGAGTGGCGAGTATATGACCAAAAAGGTTATGTCGTTATTCTATTGACAAATAAGGATCAAGAGCAAGGTTTTTTGGATGTTCGTTTTTTTATTCAACAACAATTAGATGGCACTTCTCATTTGCTTGATAAGTATTTTTTTACAAAAAAGGTAGTAAATATTTATATTGAAAATGGATATGAAAAAGCGATACAGCTAATTGACGAAAAAAGTGAATATGTTGATGAAACAGAATTAATTATGAAAGGTTATGACTTCTTAAAAAAAGGCAAGATTATTAATGCAATCGATATATTTAAGATAACAATACATTTGTTTCCCAATTCTTCTAATGCTTTTGATTCGCTTGCAGAAAGTTATATGAAAAATGGAGAGAATCAGTTGGCAATTTTCAATTATGAAAAAAGTTTAAAATTAGACAGTCTTAATAATAATGCTAAAGCGATGATTAAGGAATTGAAAAATTAGCGGTAGTGTAATATACTGAGCGATTTTTATTATTTTTGCATTATGATAACAAA
>JBMZCV010000055.1:0-27623 GCA_049613665.1 Chitinophagales bacterium
GTTCTTTTTTAGTATTTAGGTGGAAGGCACTTTTAAAGTGCCTTCCACCTCGATTTTCATAACATTTTTATGAAACAAACCTTAAAAACTTAGATTACAGTGTATTAAGTACACTGTAAAGTAAGTTTGTTATAGTTTTAAAGATGTGAAAAATGACATATTTCTAAAACTACAATAGCTCATGATTTTTTAGATTTGACAATTTTGGCTAAAAAATATGTCATTTCTTCTTTGTCATTTAAAAAAATTAGCTTATGTGACAGGTTTTAAAAACCTGTCACGTCTGAACAAATGAATAACTTTTTTGCAAAAACTATAATAAACTTACTTTACAGTGTATTAAGTAGTCGTTCAGAAGTTTTTGGACATTTCAGAACAAGATAACACCTTGAATGTCAATGCGTTAGCCACTAAACGAATGCTTTATTAAATGGTACTTGGTACTTAATTGAGTGCTAGACAATTATTTGGTTAAAAAAATAATTTCTATTCAAATTGATGCTTTTTGAGTGCCATAGTAGAGGTATGATTTGGAAAAAAAATTAGAAAAATTAGGCGGAAAAATGCTTTTTTTTACCCAAAGAATAAAGGTAACTATTTGCGTTGTGACAGTTTTGGCAGAAAAATGCCTATTTTTTATCTCAAAAGCCAATGTCTAAATAGTTACGAATAAAGTTTAAACAGCTATTTATTATAAAGTTACATTTTTTTTACAATTACCTTAAAATACTATGACAATTTTTCTGTTTAAGCAGAATGTTATTTTTGCTTTCAAAATAAATGTTCTCATAAATAGCCTTTTTTAACAAATTATCTTTAACTTTTCTTTTTTGAGGCGAAGATATGATTTTTTTTGCAACTGCTTATCTGGTTTGCAAAATATGAAAAAATATGATAGGCCTATTTTTTTATTTATATGTTGAAAATAATATTACTATTTATGAAATTAGATATTATCTTAAAAAAAGTTCGTCATTTTGTTGAAAAAGAATTATTTCCGCTCGAAAAGCAAATGGCAGAAATGAGCTTTTATGAAACAGAACATCTTTTAAAACAAAAGCGTGAACAGGTAAAAGAGCTAGGACTTTGGACTCCACAACTATCGAAAAAATGGGGTGGTTTGGGATTGTCGTTAGCCGAATTTGGCCAAGTGAGCGAACAACTCGGCCGCACACCTTATGGACATTATGCTTTCAATTGTCAAGCCCCTGATGCTGGCAATATGGAAATCTTGATAGAACACGGCACGCCCAAACAACAAGAACAGTTTTTATGGCCGCTTTTGCGTGGCGAAACTCGCTCTTGCTTCTCTATGACTGAACCAAATCATGCTGGCTCAAATCCAATTTATATGAGTACGACTGCCGAAAAAGTAGGCGAAAATTATGCCATAAATGGCCATAAATGGTTTACTTCTTCGGCAGATGGGGCAAGTTTTGCGGTCGTTATGGCACTCACAAATCCTAGTGCAAATAATCCATATCAAAGAGCAAGTCAAATTATTGTGCCAACCGATACAGAGGGTTTTGAACTAGTGCGAAATATTGCTGTGATGGGCGAAGCAGGCGAAGGCTATGCGAGCCATGCCGAAATCCGATATAACAATTGTGTAGTGCCTCAAAATTATTTGTTGGGAAAAGAAAATGCAGGTTTTGCGATAGCACAAGAGCGACTCGGGCCTGGCCGCATTCATCATTGTATGCGTTGGATAGGAATATGTGAGCGTGCTTTTGAGCTGATGTGTCGGCGAGCGATGACGAGAGAGCTATCGCCAAATGTGTTTTTATCTAGCAAACAAACTATCCAAAATTGGGTGGCAGAGTCTCGTGCCGAAATCAATGCTGCTCGCTTGTTGGTGCTAGATGCGGCTCGAAAAATTGATGAAGTAGGAACATATCGTGCCAGAATAGAAATTTCGAGTATCAAATTTTATGTCGCCAATGTGTTGCAAAAAGTCTTAGACCGAGCTATTCAAGTGCATGGTGCTTTAGGTATTACGGAAGATACTGTTTTGAGTTTTTGGTATAGACATGAGCGAGGTGCAAGAATTTATGATGGAGCAGATGAGGTGCATAAAAGCCGTGTGGCGAAGCTTGTTTTTAAGGCTTATGCAAAAGAAAAAATAGGGTAATTGAACACAAGTTTAGAAGTTAGAAATGACGTATTTTCAAGGCAATGATAGTCTATGTTTTTTTATATTGGACACTTTTGACTAGAAAAACATGTCATTTCTTTACATGCCCTTGTCGGTTTTTGAAAAAAATATCAAGCCTTTTCCAATTTAAAAATCGTGATTTCTGGCCGTACATTGAATCGAACTTGCCACAAATGCCCCAAAGCACGATTGATATATAGCTTTCTTTCGTCGCTCAATTCAATGATGCCAGCCGTGTATCGTTTATTTTTTACGGGCAACATCGGAGGCTTCAAAAAAGGTGGCTTGCATTGTCCGCCATGCGTGTGTCCGCACAAAATCCAACCTTTGTAGCCATTCCAAACAGGTTGGTCAGCTACATCTGGGTTGTGGCACAAAACGACATTAGCTATACTGTGATTGATATGTTGCATCACTTTTTCTGGATAAAAATTGATTGCCCAAAAGTCGTCTAAACCGATAAAATTGAGACCTTCAACGGTTTTCTGCTCATTTCTCAACATCGAAATGCCTTTTTCTTCCAATATGCTAACAATAGTATTAGCAACTTCAACCTCTGCCCATTTTTTTCCATAATCATGGTTTCCCAAAATACCCAAAGTGCCTAGCTTACCCAAAACAGCATGTTGAAATACGGTTTCTAATTGCTCAAATTGTTTTTTCGATTCATAATTGATGAAATCACCTGTGTAAACTACAAAATCTGGTTGATATTCTTGTGCTTTCAAAAACGAATCAATGATATATTGTTTCTCAAATCTATTGCCGATATGAACATCGCTGATTTGCATCAATGTTTTGCCAACCAGCTTCTCTGGCAAGTTTTTGATAGGCATTTTTACTTTCACAAACTCTAGCCAAAATGGTTCTACTTGCCAAGTGTAGAGACCTGTCAGAATGCCAATTCCGCTGAGAGATAAAGCAGTTATAAATTTTCTTCTTATCATATTTTGCTAGTATTTTAGTGTCAAGCACTATTTATATAAAGGTTGTTAGCAACCCAATTGCTCTGAAAGTTAAGCTAGTATTTGGAAATTACAATTATTTTTGCGAATATTAATCGAAGTGCTACAATAGTATTTAGAAGTTGTTAAATTTTATCTTTTGAATTAAGTAGTCGCTCAGAAGTTTTTGGGCATTTCAGAACAAGATAATACCTTGAATGTTAATGCGTTAGCCACTAAATGAATGCTTTATTAAATAGTATTTGGCACTTAAAAAATCTCAAACTTAAATCAATAAGTTATTTTTTTCGGCGGTTTAAGATACTGAGTGGTTTTTATTACCTTTGCATTATAATAACAAATATGTTTACTTGTCGCAAATGCAATTCAACAAATTGGTCGATTTGTCCGAAAATCACTTTCTTTTTCAGAATGCAAAGATAATCATTTTTGATTTACTCATTGGTTTATTGTCAATTATAACATATCTTTCAAAATATAATAGTATTAGAAAATAATAATTACTCAATATATTGCGATAGCTAAAAAAGGTAGAGCAAAAGGAGGCTAAAAATTTAAAAGCTTTAGAGATGTCTATTCTTATAAAAAAACAAAAAAATCACAATCGTAAAAATATTTTCAAATAAAGATGACAACAACAAAATCAGTAGCTGCTGAACAACTCACAGCAGACTTTTTGCCACTAAATGGCACAGACCATATCGAATTTTATGTAGGCAATGCCAAGCAGTCAGCTTATTATTATCAAACTGCTTTCGGCTATGATTTGGTGGCTTATGCGGGTTTGGAAACAGGCATGACAGATAGAGCTTCGTATGTGTTGCAACAAGGCAAAATTCGTTTGGTACTTACTTCGCCTTTGACGGCCGATTCGTCTATCAATGAGCATATCGTGAAGCATGGCGATGGCGTAAAAGTATTGGCACTTTGGGTAGATGACGCACGAAAATCTTTTGAAGAAACCGTAAAACGTGGTGCAAAACCAGCTATGGAACCTACGGTGATGAAAGATGAATTTGGAGAAGTCGTTATTTCGGCTATTCATACTTATGGCGAAACGATTCACAAATTTGTGGAACGAAAAAACTATACAGGTGCATTTTTGCCAAATTTCAAGGCTAGAAAAAGTTTGCTAGAAGTAAAACCTGTTGGCTTAAAATTCGTTGACCATTGTGTTGGCAATGTCAATTGGGGAGAAATGAACAAATGGGTAAGCTTTTATGAAGATGTCATGGGCTTCAAACTGTTGATTACCTTCGATGACAAAGATATTTCTACCGAATATACGGCTTTGATGAGCAAAGTAGTGAGCAATGGCAATGGCTATGTTAAATTTCCGATAAACGAACCAGCCGAAGGTCGCAAAAAATCGCAGATAGAAGAATATATCGACTTTTATGGCGACTCTGGCGTTCAACATATTGCTATTGCTACCGACGATATTATTTATACAGTAGGTGAATTGCGAAAGCGAGGTATCGAGTTTTTGTATGTGCCAGACAATTATTATACAGATTTGACAGAGCGTGTTGGCGAAATCAAAGAAGAAATTGAAGAGCTGAAAAAATTAAATATTTTAGTAGATAGAGATGAAGAGGGATATTTGTTGCAGATTTTTACAAAGCCTGTGCAAGATAGACCAACCGTTTTTTATGAGATAATTCAGCGAGAAGGTGCAAAGTCTTTTGGCAAAGGAAACTTTAAAGCACTTTTTGAAGCTATCGAAAGAGAACAAGAACTGAGAGGAACATTATAAATGTTGTTTTTAATGTCATTAGAGTTTTGATAAAGGCTTTCCATTCAGATTTCTGTCTGTTATGAAAGGTAAGTTATCTACCATATGTTTTTTAGTATGATTCATCTAGTTGGGCATTTTATTGAGTTTTTTCTTTGCAATTTTTGTTTTTTTTGACTACTTTGTACTTGTTTGTTTTGGTCTTAATATGTTATATCGCATTAATATCTTATGGATACTAGCATATTCATAGTTACAAAGTGAACTTAAAATTGTGCGAACTGATAACTTGATAAGACCATCAAAAAGTTGGCTAAAGCTCAGGTCAATTTGACCTTCAAATTTAATATATCTAGGCAGAATTGGTTGCTTAATGTTTTCACAAAATCAATAAAGCAATTGTTCTGCCGTTTTAAGTAGCCGTTCAAGAAGTTCTTGAGCATTTCAGAACAAGCTAACGCATTTGACCGTTTATTAAATAGTGCTTGGCACTTAGTTTCCACAAATGAGCAATTTATTTTTCTTGTTTGACTAAAAAAATAAAGAGGAGGAAAATCTATGTTTCAACAAATTCGTTTAGCCATTTACAACTATCTGTTGCAGTCGCAGCTCAAGAAGCAACAACAAAAACATGAATTCGTTAGTTTTTCGGATGCTAAAAAAATAGGCGTTTTATTTGATATTACGGAAGAAGAAAATATACCTATTATCAGTCAGTATGTGCAACAACTCGAAAAACAACAAAAGAAAGTAAAGCTATTGGGATTTGTAGATGCAAGTGCCGCCAATGAAAGCTTGATGTTTTCTTCTTTTTCTCGCAAAAATACCAACTTCTTTTTTGTGCCAAAAGGCAATATTGTGGAAACATTTATGGAACAACATTTTGATATACTTATTTGTGCTTTTTTGACAGACTCTCCTAGCTTAGAGTACATCAGTACTCTTTCAGAAGCAAAATTTCGAGTAGGCCCACATTTAGCAAATAAAGAATATTGTTTCGATTTGATGATGAACCATGACAACGATTCAATCAAAGATTTTTTGGACAAATTGCACCCTTATTTAAATATGTTTAGTCCCAAAACAACACAATAATAAAATTTATTTATTTCACTCTTGCTTTTTCGCATAAACTTAATGGCTATTTAAACTTTATCTTTTAGTAACAACAAAAAAATAGTCTCTAAAACGAAAGTAGCTAGATATTTTTTGAATATTAAAAAAAAAAATGAAACACCCTTTTTCTGGCTTAGGTGTAGCATTAATCACACCTTTTTTGCCCAACAAATCAATAGATTTTCTTGCATTGAGCAAAATGTTGGAGCATTTAATAACCAATGAAGTAGATTATATCGTTGCTTTAGGCACAACAGGCGAGGCCGCAACACTTAGCAAAATGGAATCTTTTCAAGTATTTGATTTTATTTTGAACAGAGTGGCAGGGCGAAAAGCAGTTGTAGCTGGCTTAGGTGGCAACAATACTGCCCAGCTAATTGAGCTTTTTTCGGAATATGACTATACTAAATTTGATGCTATTTTGTCGGCAAGTCCAGCTTACAACAAGCCAAACCAAGAAGGAATTTTTCAACATTATAGCCTCTTAGCCAAGCATTCGCCTATACCAATTATTTTGTATAACGTTCCTGGCCGAACTTCCTCAAATATAACTGCACAAACAACACTAAGACTAGCCCATACCTTTGAAAATATTGTTGCTATTAAAGAAGCATCAGGAAACATGATGCAAAGTATGGAACTTGTGAGAGACAACAAACGCAAAGATTTTGCCATCTTATCAGGCGATGACCAATTGAGTTTGTCACAAATAGCGGTAGGTTTCTCTGGTGTTATTTCCGTAGTAGGAAATGCTTTTCCAAAACAATTTGGGTTTGTTGTAAGGCAAGCCTTATTAGGCAATTTCAAAACGGCACGCTATACTCATTATCAATTGCTAGAAATGATGAACCTGCTTTTTGCTGATGGCAACCCCGCAGGAGTTAAAGCTGTTTTGAGTGAACTAGGGCTTATTCAAGAAATAGTGCGTTTGCCCTTGGTACAAGTAAACAAATCTGTCAAGGCAGAACTTGTTCAAGAAATATTAAAAATGAATAAATATAGTGCAATATCTATTCATTAGTTGTATATTTGCAAATAATATGAAGGATTCATAAAAAATACAAAATTGCTAATCAAGCTAAAAGTTTTTTTTCGTAAAAAAAAGCATATGTTTTAAATGTTATATACAGAATTTTTGTCAAAAAACTTGCACAAGATATAATGTGACAAAGACATGACACTATGGCTGTGATATTGTCGTATTTTCAACGTGATAGCTATGTAACTGCTTATTAATCAAGCAATTACTTAATTTTCAACGGTTTTGAGTAGTCCAGCTTTATATTCTTTCTTTCTTTTTTATGTACTAAAAACTTGCCTACAACAACAGTTATTTGATTTATATTATATATTGGTTTTAATAATTGAAGATTGTTACCCAATAAATATTAATGAAACATAATTGTGAAAATTAGCGTAAGATATAGCAAACAGTTTAGGCAATGTAACTAAATTATTAGATACTTACTAAACTATTAAGCACTAAATGTATCAAACAGTTACTAAGTTTGCTTGTTCAAGCTTCCCAATCGCAAAGTGACTTTATATCTCACAATTGCGTCCTATAAATATAAAATACATTTAGAAAAAATAATTGCAAACTACTTAAACCTCTAACCTCTAAAACGTACGCCCATATGAGAAAATTCAACTTTTTTCTGGGGGGTGTCATATTAACACTCTTACTTACATTGCATGGTGTCTTTGCACAAAATGGCACACAACATAATAAAGGCAACGAAGGCATACAATTTTTTGTAGGCTCGTGGCCTCAAGTACTCGAAATGGCCGAACTAATGAAGAAACCGATATTTGTATATATCTATACTTCTTACTCGCCAGATTGTAGGAAAATGGAAAAGAACGTATTTTCGGATTCTCGTACTCAAGGTTTTCATCATGATAACTATGTGAATTCAAAAGTGCTACTCAATAGTGCAGAAGGAAACGACTTCAGAGAACGCTTCAAACTAAGCCATAGACCTAGTGAGTATCCAGCTATTTTATACTTTACAGTTGATGGAACACTCAATGATGTATATTATGGCGGCAAAAGTCAACAAGAACTATTGACTTTGAGCAAGAAAGCTGTATCGACTCACCAAACAACTGCGGTTAGTCAAACAAGCATTCCATCTATTTATACCAAGTATTTAGATTATCAATTGCAGTATCGTAATGGTACAAAGCACCCAGACTTTTTGTATGATTATGCTTATGAATTGAAGAAATTTAATGACCCATATCAGCATGTTGTTGATGAATATCTAACTACTACCACAAATCTAACTTCTATCAAAAATTTGGAGTTTGTCTATGATTTTGCAGATGATGTTCACTCTCAAGCATTCGATATTTTAGTGGATAATAAACAATACTTCAAAGGTTTATACAACAACAACAAAATCAATAACAGAATAAAGAAAGCTATTCGAACTTCTGTTATTACGGCTGCAACCACAAATGACAAAGATGAGTTTAATCATGCTTTAAAAGTGATTGAAAAAGCTAAATTACAAGCTTCCAAAAGCTTTGAAGTAGATATGATGGCACTATATTATGAAAAAACAGACAATTGGTCAGATTATGTTTCTGTTATTTCTAGACATATCAACAATAATTCTCAAAAAGATGCTGCTTCGCTCAATCAGGCTGCTTGGAAGTTTGCCGCTCATATTGACGACAATAAAGCGTTAGAAAATGCTTTGGATTGGGCAAAAACAGCCGCTGACATGAAATCGGAGTATGAATATACTGAAACCTATGCTGCACTACTCTATAAAGTAGGCAAAAAATCGAAAGCTTTGAAAGAAGGCGAAAAAGCGATTGAGCAAGCTAGAAAACAGGGACATGACTATTCTACAACTTTACGCTTAATGGAGATAATGAGAACTAATCAACCATTACCATCTGATTTAAAATAAATAAAAAAAACGACACTCTGTTGATTTGATAGGTGAATAAAGAACATATACCTTCTTTATTCGCCTATTTTTATATCATAGATTTACTGCTTAATTTAAGCCATCAGACAGACTTATACTACAACTTGTAATGGCAATCCATTTAGTATAGTGCTTCACAACTATAACAACCCAACCCTTACTACAATATTATTATTGCTTTTTTGTTGAACTTGATAGAAAATATAACGTTTTTTCTAAATATAGGTGTTTTTTATTCATATTTTATAAATCAACATTTAAAATAGCCTATAAATAAATAATTGTAGTCACAAATCATCACTTACTTTATTTTTTTATGTATAATTTACTAAATGCTTGACTAAAGGAACGGTTTTTGAGGCTCTAAATACTTTAGAATATAACTGTTAATGTTATAATGGTTTTGGCTGAAAAACCTTTTTTGCTAGAGTGTCTTATGTATTTTTTCAAAAAAGCAACACATATTCTAAGTTTCAAGCACTAATTTATTTGATTTGTTAACGCATTGAAAATCAATACATTAATTTTTTTCTTAAATACCCAAAAACTTCTAAACAACTACTTAATAGAACAATCAACGTGTTTTTATGCTACTATCCTTAATTAGCATAAATTCATATTATAATTTGCAAAATTTATAAAGCATGAAAAACATAAAACATAAAAACTTTTTTTATTTAGTAACATTGTTTGCAACTATACTTTTAGTAAATAGCAATTCTTATGCCCAAAAGTTGGAAGTCGATTTTCAGAAAGGAAGTTGGTACGAAATTGTAGATATGGCAAAATCAACAAACAAGTTTATTTTTGTAGATGTATATGCCGATTATTGCCCGCCTTGCAAGTTGATGGATGCACAAGTATTTCCTAATCGAGATGTAGCTGTTTTTTATAATAAACATTTTATCAATTATAAAATAAATGTCAGTAAAAATGAAAATACTTATATAGAAGATTTTCACAATATTCAAGAACTGCCTGCTTTGCTTTATTTTACTCCCGATGGAGCAACGTTAATCAAAAAAGATACAGGTTGTAAGGAAGTACATGATTTTTTGGAAATGGGCGTAGAAGTAGCCAAACGCAAAACAAGCAATATTCAGCTAGTAGCTACAAATCCTCGCTATGCACAGATGCTAGATTTTCGGCAGCGATACGAAAAAAAGAAAGGCAATTTGATGGCCGAAGATTTGTATGAGTACGCCTATTTGCTCAAAGAATTTCATCAACCATACAACCGTATTGTCAATGACTATTTGCTATCGCAAAATCGCAAAATTCGCAGCGACAAAAACAGAGAGTTTATTTTTGAGTTTGCTACCAATCTCGAAAATTTAGCCATAGATTACTATGTAAAAGATATAAACTATTTTAAAAAATTATATGGCGGCAAACGTATCAATGAACGTGTCAAAACAGCGATATACAATAGTATTTATACGGCCATAAATGAACATGACCACAACTTGTTTGCAAAAGCAGAAAATGTTTTGGCAAAGGTAAAAATTTCGGAAATTGATAAGTTTACTTTTGAGATGAAAGCTTTATTTTATCAAGGTATTGCCGATTGGGATTCATATTCTAAAGTTTCATATCGCTACTTGTCCGACAAAAGAGTATCAGACCCAGAGCTACTGAGTGAGGTAGCCAGCAATTTTCAAAGACATGTTAGCAATAAAAAAATGTTAAAGTCAGCATTATTATGGTCGAAAAAGTCTATCAAAATAGAAAATGAATATTACAATAACTCCACTTATGCAGAGTTGTTGTATAAAACAGGCAAAACATCTAAGGCTATTAAAGCAGCCGAAAAAGCAGTACATATCGCCAAATTACGAGGTATTGATTATAAAGAAACACTAAAATTGCTAGATCGTATGCAAAGCCAGCAAATGCACTAAAGTAATGTTCAAAAAATAGCTTATTGGTTTTAGGCAAGTATATTTTGCCATTACGAAGCTATTTTTGTAGTAACTATTTGGATTGAAAAACGTACTATAAAATAAAGACAAAAAGCTTGCACGCATTTAGGCAAATTAAACAGCAAGCTTTTAGGACAGTTTTCAAAAAAAACGTACCTTAGATTCTATAAATTACGCAACTATAAATCATTCATTTAAAACCACTTACAATATTTTTTTTATTTAATATTGAGTTTTTTGAAAAAGAAATAACATAAAAAAAATGCTTTATTTCGCTTAATTCTTAACTCAATAATTTAAAAAAAACAAATACAATACTATTAATTTAAATACACTATAAAATAAATTCATTTAAAGTTTTTTTCAATAACAAGAAAAAAAAACATGTTTTTTAATTAAAAAAGTCGAATATAAAAAATTATATTTTACTGTTTTTTTAGCAAATATACCCTTTCTCATTTCTTGAAAATTTGAAGCAGCTTATTTTATAGTGTATTTAAGTAGTTGGACAAAAATAAACGATAAATGAAAATGCGAATATACATACTTAACACTTATTTTTTTTATACCAATGTATCATAGCTTAAAATATCGTCGTTTATTAAATAGTGCTTTGCACTTAGCTGTCTTTTTGAAAACTCAATTACTTATCGTCTTTGCTTTTTATTTGAAAAAAAGTAAAACACCTGTTTATGTTTTTACTAAAAAAAAAAAAGATAAGCTTATGAAAACTAATCTTACCACCTATTACAAACCTTTTAATACTTGGAAACAATCGTTAAAATATGTTTTAACGATATGTATTGTTTCTTGTTCTATTCAAGCAATAGCTGCTCCTGCATCTTGTAGCCTGAAATTTGTAGATGGCTCGCTTTCTGAGGCTATTTCGTTGGCCAACAATGATAATAAATTTCTTTTTTTACACACTACTTCACAAGGATGTTCACCTTGTCAAGTATTGTCAAAAACCTTATGCAGTGATACTAAAATAGCCAATTTTTATAACGAACATTTTGTCAATTATATGCTCGATTTAGATAAACGAGAGCATAACAGTTTTGCTCGTATTCATAATTTGAGCAACGAGCCAGCTTTGTTTTATCTCAATTCGGGTGGGCAAATTGTGAAAAGAGGTATCACTCCGCCAAGCACGAAAGAGCTTATCGGAATGGCCGAAGAAGCTTTAGAGCTGAAAACACGCATAGAAGAAAAGTACAACTTGGAAGCTATGAAAAATAAATATAAGCATCATTTTGATAGTCCTGATTTTTTGTATGATTTTGCTTATATGCTCAAAGCTTATGGCGAACCACACAACACGGTAGTCAATCAGTATTTGAGTACTCAAACTGAAAATAGCTTGGGCCAAGAAAAAAATAGAGCTTTTATATATGATTTTGCAAATAGCCTTGAAAATGAAGCTATTGATTTTTTTCTCAATGATATTGGACATTACAAAGAGCTTATTGGTGGGCGAGAAATCAATGATAAAATAAAAATTGCGATTTACAATAGCATCGTTGTAGCTATCAAAGAGCGAGATACTGACTTGTATAATAAGGCAATGGAGGTAATTACAAATGCTCACTTGCACAATAGCGAGGCATTTTCGTTTTATATCAAAATTGCTTATTTTGAAGGCATAAAAGATTGGGACAATTATGCAAAAGAAACTGTAAAGTATTTCGATACTTTCAATATTACGGATTCAGAACTGTTGCATGATGCAGCCGAAAAATTTTTCTTGTATCAAGACAATAAAAAACGCTTAAATCAGGCCATTCAATGGATAAAGCTATCTATTCAGATAGACGAAAGCTACTTGAATAATTTGACACATGCTCGCTTGATGAAAAAAGCAGGACAGTGTAGTGCTTCTAAATCGGCTGCTGTGAAAGCTATCGAAATTGCAAATATCAGAAATGAAGAAGCCACCGAAGCCGAAAAGTTAATTGATACTATTGATAGTAGAGGTTGCAAACACCCAAAACCTTAAAGCAGCAAAAAAAAATCAGATGATATTATAAAGAACATTTCTAAATTTTAGAAATGTTCTTTTTTTTATAAAAACAGAGTGTAGTGCTTCTTTTTATTTAAGTAGTCGTTCAGAAGTTTTTGGGCATTTCAGCACAAGATAACACCTTAAATGTCAATGCGTTAGCCACTAAACGAATGCTTTATTAAATAGTTTTTGGTACTTAAAATAGTTGTTACCATTGTTTTTTTCATTTAAAAAAAATTAAATCATACTTTACAACTTCATTTGTGAGTTTTGCTTTAACTTTGCAAAATATATATCATTCATAGTCGGTTAAATAAAAATATGATAACGTATAATACTTTTCAGCTTAAAAACGGCTTGCGGGTTGTGGTACATGAAGACCCTTTCACACCAATGGCGGTTGTTAATGTTTTATATGATGTTGGGGCAAGAGATGAACAAGAACATCACACAGGTTTGGCACATCTTTTTGAGCATTTGATGTTTGAAGGCTCAAAAAATATTCCGAATTATGATGAGGTTTTGCATCGTGCAGGAGGAGAATGCAATGCTTTTACGAGTAGCGACATCACGAACTATTATGATTCGATTCCTGCCAACAACATTGAAACAGCATTTTGGCTAGAATCTGACCGAATGCTGAGTTTGTCTTTTGAAGAAAAAACTTTGGAAACGCAAAAAAATGTAGTTTGCGAAGAGTTTAAAGAAACCCATATCAATCAGCCTTATGGCGATGTTTGGCACGAGTTGCAGAAATTGACTTACACTACGCACCCATATAAATGGCCTGTGATAGGCAAAGATTTGGCACATATCAAACAAACAACTTTACAAGATATTAAAGATTTTTTCTTTACACACTATCGCCCAAACAGAGCAATTTTGTCGATAGCTGGCGGAATAAAAACGGCCGAAATAAAACCGTTAGTCGAAAAATGGTTTGGCGATATTCCTGTAGGCCCAACATATAAACGTGCTTTGCCTTTAGAACCTATACAGCAAGCTCCGAAAGCTTTATATCTAACTGCTGATGTGCCGCTCGATGCTATTTATATGGCTTTTCATACTTGCAAACGTAGCGATGCCGAGTTTTATGCGACCGATTTGATGAGTGATATTTTGGCAAATGGTGGCTCATCTCGTCTATATCGAAAGCTAGTGAAAGAGCAAGCTATTTTCAATACGATTGATGCTTATTCTTATGATGCACTTGACAAAGGCTTGTTTGTGATAGAAGGCAAGCTAAATAAAGGAGTAAGTTTTGAGGAAGCAGAAGCAGCACTTTGGCAAGAGCTAGAATTGTTGCAAAATGGAGAGCTAACAGAGTATGAGTTTCGAAAAATCAAAAATCGAGTGGAGTCTTCTATTGCTTTTGCCGAAACAAGTTTGAAAACAAAAGCCTTTTCGCTGGCTTATTATTGGCTGTTAGGCGATATTACGGAAGTAAACCGAGAGGTGCAACGATATGAAGAAGTAACAATAACTCAATGTCAGAAAATAGCGAAAACCATTTTTCAAAAACACTTTTGCTCAACCATTTATTATAAAGCAAAATAAAATCATTATGACCATTGGGCAAGGATTTCTAAAAGAATTGGTGCTAGAAGCTGAAGTGACGAGAAAATATTTGGCTATTGTTCCTTTTGATAAAAAAAATTTTAGACCAACCGAAAAATCTGAAACGCTAGGACGTTTGGCCATTCATATTGCCGAAATTATAGCATGGTGGGCAGCTTGTATCAAACAAGATAAATTAGACTTCATTGGTTTTGTGCCAAAAAGTATTGACTCGACAGCAGCACTCTTGGCCTATTTTGACGAGCTACTAGAAGAAGCCAAAATAACTTTAGCGAGTGTGAAAGATGAAGAGTTTGAAAAGGAATGGTCAATGACCTATGGAGAAGAAATTTTATTTACTTTGCCAAAAAAACAAGTAGCACGTCTTTTTTGTATGAATCATCTTATACATCATAGAGCTCAACTTGGCGTATATTTCAGAATGCTAGACATTGTTGTGCCTGCCACTTATGGCCCTTCGGCAGATGACGCTAATGTACTACTCATAAAAAGGTATTAGAGGCTGTTTAAATTTTGTTTTTGATTGAAAAATAGTATGCTTTTCTTGCTAAGTGCTAAGGCAAAAATGACATAAGAAAGAAACTATATTCTTCGTGTAGTCTGTTTTGGCTAGTTGTTCATTTTTTCGCTTGACCAAAAAAACGAACCAAAAAAGCCAAGGCTGTTTAAAAATCTTAACACCTTTTGGCACTTAAAAACTATTCCTTTTGTTGAAGCAAAAGTAGCTAAGATAAAAGTGTTAGCCTCCAAAATTTACAGAATATATTTGTCCGACTACTTACTTTACACTAATTTTTGTAAAAAAATGATTAAAACAAAATTCAATAGAACCCAAGCACCTATATTACATATTCCCAACTTTTTGACCATTCCAAGAGCTGAAAAGCTTATACTTTCCAACCAAATTCCTGTTCATTATTTTCGTGCTGCTCATCAAGAAGTCTTAATGCTCAAGCTTGTTTTTGCGGCAGGCAATTGGTTTGAACCAGCCAAATTGGTGGCAGGTTTTACGAATAGCATGATAAAAGAAGGCACAACAAGCCGTACATCTAAGGCTTTGATGGACGAAATCGAATATTATGGTGCTTCGATACGCACTCAATCGAAGAGAAATTATGCGGAAATACAAATTTTAACACTCTCAAAGTATTTGTCAAATTTATTGCCATTGCTCAAAGACATGTTAGAAAATGCGACTTTTTCGGCCGATGAGCTAGTCATAAAAATGAGAAATAGTCAGCAAAAGTTGGCCGTCAATTTGCAAAAAAATGACTTTATGGCCGCTCGCAAATTTCGTCAGAGTATTTATGGAAACGATCACCCTTATGGCTATGCTTCAGAAGCAGCAGATTACAACAATTTGACGGTAGAGCAACTAAAAGCATTTTACAAAACGCATTATACAGCCAATAATTGTACTATTTATTTGGCAGGCCGCTTCGACGACCAACACCTCAAAGATATAGATAGCTATCTTGGGCAAAATGATTGGACAAGCAATAAAAAAAATAATGCTCCCAAGCATCAAATCCCAACTTATAAGCCTACTGTTGAATATATTAGCCGCCCACAAACCATGCAAGCTGCCATTGTAATAGGTTTTCCGTTGTTTAATCATACACATGAAGATTATCCACTCATGTTTTTTACCAATACCATTTTAGGCGGTTTTTTTGGCTCACGACTCATGCGAAATATCAGAGAAGAAAAAGGCTATACTTATGGCATTTATTCGGCTATAACACCACTTTTACATGGTGGACATTGTTATATTAGCACAGAAGTAGGAGTAGATGTGTGGAAAGAAACCATAAAAGAAATATTTTTTGAGATAGAACGTTTAAAAACAGTACCACTTGATGCAACAGAACTAACATTAGTACAAAACTACTTGATGGGTGTATTGATATCGCAAACAGATGGCGTTTTTCATTTAGCTTCTGCTTTTCAAGGCACTAATTCTTATGGATTAGACCTTGATTATTATGAAAAATTGGCAGATTCTATCAAATATGCCACAGCAAAACAAGTGCAAGAAATGGCTCAAAAATATTTTGATACCGAAAACATGTCGCAATTTGTTGTTGGGAAATAAGTATATTTTCATTTTTAGAAATGTGTTGTTTCTAAAAAAGCGATAAGTCATCATTTTTTATATTTGATTCTTTTAGAGGCTATTTAAATTTTGTTTTTTTGATGCTTTTTTTAAGCCAAAGGATAGTATTTAAACAGCCTCTTAGTCAAACAAGAGAAACAAATTGCTTCTTTTTCGCAAAAACTCTAATCAACTTATTTTACAGCATATCAGATACTTAAAAAGACTGTTTGGGTGGGTTATCAAAATAACAAAACAAAGATATAAAAAATAGTAAAAAATGTTGAAATCACTAATTGCAGGCTGCCTACTTATTTTTTTGAGTTGGCTTATTCCTACCAATACCTTAAAAGCACAAGTAGAAACTCCTATACTTCACTGTGTAAACATACAATCTAACGATGGAAGCATACAAATAACATGGCAACCGAGTTCGCCAAATCAATGTGGCGTTAGTTTTACGGCTTATAATATATATGTTGCCTTATCCGAAACAGGCCCTTTTAGTCTATTGGCTACCATAACGAATGAAGGACAGACAACTTATAATGATAGCATGAGCGATGCAACAAACACATTGTATTTTTATGTTACAAAAGAGTGTGCAGGCATAGAATCCCCTCCTTCCCAAACAGTAAGTACTGATTTTCCTATTGCACCTCCTGTAACGCTTGTGAGTGTATTGCCCGACAATACCGTACAGTTGGTTTGGGAAAATAGCACATCGCCCGAAACCTTTGGCTATATTATTTATCAAGCCAATGATGACGGCACTTTTTCGCCCATAGATACAATTTATGTGAGCCAAAACAGCAACTTTTATGGCGATATTGATGCACAACCAGACTTATATTCCGAAGCCTACAAAATTGCAGCTTTTGATAGTTGCTCTTTAGAGCCAGGGCCAACTAGCGAAACACATAGCACTATTTATTTAGAATATGATGTTGATGCTTGCAATGGCGAAGTCAGATTTGAATGGAATGGTTATGATGCGTGGAATATAGAAGAATATCGACTCGTAGAGGTGCTGCCAAGTGGTTTAAACCAACTTATTGTAACTTTAGACCCTCTTTTGCTGGCTTATACTCTCGAAGGATTAACTACTGCAACTTGTTTTGCTCTCGAAGCAGTAAAAAGTGGAAGCAATGGTACTACAAAAAGTCTTTCTAATGCTGTATGTATTGACCCTGATTTTGTGGAATCGCCAGACTTTATATATATGACAAATGCAACTATCAACAATGATGGAGCAAGCGAAATAGAATGGATTATAGACAATAGCATACCTATCAATATCTTAAATATTCAACGAGGAATTTCCGATAGTAGCGACCTTAGTTATCTCACAAATTTCAGTCCTGCAGCTTTGCCCTTCGAATATACTGATGCCGCCATACAAAGCAATTTCAACAATTATGTCTATCAAATTGAGCATGTAGATGAGTGCGGACAGCAAGCTTTTTCTACTATTGCCCAAACAATACTGCTCACAGGCCAAGACCAATTCGGAAACGGAAATCAAATCAATTGGACACCTTTTTATATTACACATGGCACTGTCACGGCTTATACAATTTATCGAGCCGATTTTTTTGGGCCAAATGATATGGGCAGTTTTACGGCTCTCGATGCTACCTCGCCTAGCGAATTGAGTTATACAGACATTATTAGCGGACTTGGCAGCAATGGTATTGGATTTTGCTACAAAATAGAAGCAACTTACACACTCAATTTGCCAAATGGCGTAAACGAAACCAATACAAGTGTTTCAAATGTACTGTGTATTTCGCAAGCTTCGCAAATTCATGTTCCGAATGCCTTTGTGCCACAAGGCCAAAACAATATTTTCAAACCCATTATTACTTATCCCAATGCCGATGCCTATGAAATGTTTGTAGTCAATCGTTGGGGCGAAATCATGTTTACGACTACCAATCCCGACGAAGGCTGGAATGGCGAATACAAAAGCGATATTGCACCTCAAGGTGTTTATTCTTACGTTATCAAAATGACGAGTTTTTCAGGCTATCAATTAGAAAGAAAAGGAACAGTTTTATTGATACGATAATATTAAGTGTTAAGCACTATTTAATGATAGGTAGATTCGTTGTTAACAGATTGAAACTTTTGGTCTTTAATATTTTCCAATGTGATATGGAAACTTTGCTTTAAAGGCTGTTTAAATTTATCATTCATAGTTTTGGTCAGACTATTTATTTTTTATGAAAATCTGAATTGTTGACAAATAAAATCAATTGAGTTCTTCGAAAAAAAAGCTTCCTGTACTTGTAATTTATTATACAAGTGCAGGAAGCTTTTTTTTGAGCATTATTTCAACTAAAATATACAATGCGGAGCAGCCTCTAAACATTTAATTTCAGCAAATCGCTAATAATATTTGTTGTTCCGCTCACAATAAATTGAATACCAATAGTGATAACAATAAATCCCATAATCCGAGAAAGAGCCGAAATTCCGCTTCTTCCTAAAAGATTAAATAATTTTGGCGAAAAAAGAAAAATAAAATAAGTAACTATTCCTAACATCAAAATAGCAATTAAGATGTGAAAATAGGTTGCATAGTTCGTAGATTGTGTCGACATACTAATGAGCAAGGAAATAGAGCCAGGCCCAGCCAACATTGGCATAGCTAAAGGCGAAAAAGAAATATCTTCTTTCTCTATGGCTTCTGCTTCCATTTCCTTGTTGATAGCCCGCCCTTTTTTGTAAGTGCCTCCCATAAGGTTGTAGCCAGACCGAACAATAATAAGCCCACCTGCAATTCGCATACTATCAATAGTTATTCCAAAAAAACTAAGTATATAAGTACCTAGCATTAAGAATGTTATAAGAATTAAAGCAAAATACACACAAGCTTTGAAAGCCTCTTTTTTTCGCAAATTATCGCTGTGTTGCTCCGTTAAACTTAAAAAAAGTGGAACAGCTCCCAAAGGATTCACAACGGAAAACAAAGCTGTAAAAATACCTAAAATTGCATTCATTTTCTTTCTTTTTTTTGTAACAAAATTAAAAACAATTAAGCAAGCAAAGGTACAATTAAAGTGCAAGCTTTGTATCAATTAATGCTTAATTTTTGAATTTAAATATAAAAAATTAAGCATTAAAACATAAAAAAAATATTTTGAAATATATGTTATAATCTTTTTGCTTCTAGTTTCCTTAAAAAAAAAAGAAAAAAAAATGTATTTTTTTGAAACATTTTTGTAACCGTTGCGTAAAGAATAGTATGTTTGGAAATAATAACGGCAAAAATATTTTTTCTAAACATAGCAAAACATTAAAAGGGTAATTGTAATAGTTTGGGTTTTTCATAAAGAGCTTGCATAGTATCATCTATCGCAAGCTTTTTTTTATGCTTTAAACCCAAATAAGAACTTAAACAGATTATAGCTATTTTATCAAAAAAATGAGATTTATGTTTACATTTGTTGTTTTTTGCAACAAACATTTTTTTAAACTAAAAATCTTCCCTTTTGACTGATAAAAACAAACAAGCAAAGTTTTTGAGTAGTGCTGCTTTTCTGATTTTCGTAAATCTTATTGTCAAGCCGTTTTGGATTTTTGCGATAGACCGAAAAGTGCAAAACACTGTTGGAGAAGCACAATACGGCGAATATTTCGCTTTGTTCAATTATACTTTTTTGTTTTATGTCTTGCTAGATTTTGGCATCAACAGCTTCAATAGCCGAGCCATTGCTCAAAACCAAAATGCTTTAAATGACTATTTTCCTAATATGCTCATTGTGAAAAGCGGCCTTTCTATCGTTTATTTGGCATTATGTTTTTTCTTTGCCCAATTTCAGACTTTCCAAACTTCATGGCTGCTGCTCATGTGTATCAATCAAATCTTGATTTCTTTTATCCTCTATTTTCGCTCCAACTTGCAAGGCTTACACCATTTCCGTACCGATAGTTTTATTTCTATACTCGACCGTTTGCTCATGATTTTTATATGTGCAGCTTTGCTCTATGGTAGTTTTACAACACAGGTTTTTCGCATCGAATATTTTATTTATGCCCAAACATTTGCGTATAGTATCGCTTTTGTGAGTAGTTTCATTTTGGTGGCAAGAGAGTTAAAAACACTTCATTTTTCGTTCAACACAAAGTTGTTTCTACCTATTCTAAAAAAAACCTATCCTTTTGCGTTACTTGGTCTTTTGATGAGTCTCTATAATCGGATTGATGCCGTGATGATAAAATATTTGTTGGGTGAGGCAGGCAATGCCGAAGCAGGTATTTATGCGGCTGCTTATCGGTTGTTAGATGCTTTAAATATGGTTGCTGTTTTGTTGGCTACTATTTTGCTGCCTATGTTTGCGAGAATGTTTCAAAAAGGAGAAGATGTGCAGCCACTTTTGGCCTTGGGTGCTAAAATCGTATTTGTTGGTGCGACAGTTGGTGCAGTAAGTTGTTTTTTTTTCAAAATGCCTTTGATGGAGCTTTTATATGAAGAAGCTACGCCTTATTATGCCACTATTTTTGCCTATTTAATTTTGTCGTTTATCGCCATTTCGTCGGTTTATGTCTATGGAACTTTGCTAACCGCAAAAGGCAGCTTAAAAATTTTGAATCTCATTGCTCTTGCTGGTGTTGTCGTCAATATTTCGCTCAACTATTATTTTATTCCTATCTATAAAGCCTTGGGTGCTACGCAAGTAACTTTTGTTACGCAAATCGTAGTTGCTCTAGCCCATATTTTCGCTACACACAAAGTTTTGAATATTTCTTTTCGTTGGCACACAATTTTTCAGCTAATCGCTTTTTTTGTAGCTTGTTGTAGTGTTGCCTTTTTTGTGGAGCAAATACCTTTTTTGCTATGGCAATATGCTTTTTCATTATCTTTAATATTGTGTTCGATTGTCGCTATTTTATTTCGCTTGTTAGATATAAAAAGCTTGATAAATTTGGCAAAAAGCATTCGATAAATTTAAACTTCCAATACCAAACCATCATAAGCAACTTTTACATAAGGCGGTAAAAGTTGTTGAATATCTTTATGTTTTCCCATTCTGTGGCTCAAGTGCGTGATAAAAGCACGTTTGGGTTGCCACTCTTCGAGCAAAGCTAATGCCTCTGGCAAATTGAGATGCGACCAATGTGGTGCGTTTCTTCGCAAAGCACTAATCACTATCGTTTCGCTACCTTGCACTTTTGCCTTTTCGGTTTCTGACATATATTTTACATCTGTCAAATAGGTAAAACTGCCAATCCTGAACCCTAAAATAGGCAATTTTCCATGTATTACTTCAATTGGTATGACTTCAAAACCATTGACTGAAAAAGGAATATCTTTGTCGATAGTGTGCAGCTCGAAACTTGGAGAACCAGCATATTTTTTTGGGCCAAAAGCATACGAATAGCGACTTTTCAGCCAATCCAACACTCGCTTTTTGGCATATAAAGGCATGTCTCGCTTTTGACGCAAAGTAAAAGGCCGCACATCATCAAGTCCAGCGACATGGTCGTTGTGTTCGTGTGTAAACAAAATAGCATCGACATGAGTTACTTGCTCACGCATCATTTGCTGCCGAAAATCTGGGCCACAATCAATGAGCAAATTGCGATTTTCTTGTTCTATCAAAACAGAAACTCGTAGGCGTTTGTCTTTCATGTCGCTAGAAGTGCAAGCCTCACAATTGCAAGCTATCATTGGCACGCCCATAGATGTTCCTGTACCTAAAAAAGTGATTTTCATGGATTTATATATTTTTATAAAAATTATTTTTTCTCCACCAAAACCTTAGCATATAATTTTTTTAGGGCTGAAGGCAAATTTTCAACTTTCAATTCTATTTTGCTCAAAATGTCCATAATCGCATATATTTGTGCTTCGGTAGAGTGGTATCTATTCAGTACAATTACCTTTTTTTTCTCCAAAATACAATAGCCCGTATTAAATGCACCTTTTCCTTTTCGCACTTGATAGCCGCCTTCTTTCAAAATCTGTTGCAGTTGTTTTAAGGTATTTTCAGTATATTTTATCATAAAAAATAAAAACTCGTTTTGTTCCAATCTGTTTTTTTAAATAGCTTTTGTTTTCAAGACTTTTTTCGACTTTTCTTCCCAAACTGCAAAGAGTTCATTCGCTTTTTTTGGCTCTAATGAAGGCGTGTCATACATATTTGCAGCCGCTCTTTGTCGATACGCTTCATACAAACTTACTGCACATGCCACCGACACATTTAAGCTTTGCGTCAGTCCGATTTGTGGAATTTCAAAATTGCCATCGCTCAATCGCAAAGCTGTTTGCGACACGCCACAACGCTCATTTCCGAAAAGTAACGCTACACTTTTTGTACAATCCAACTCATACAAACTTTTTGCTTCTTCATTTAAGTGAGTGCAAAAAACATACTCATACTTTTTGCGAACTGCCTCAAAGCAGGCTTCTGTTGTGTTGAAATAATGCACATCAAGCCATTTCAAAGCATTGCCCGAGCTGCGTTTTCCGAGCGGACTTACACCTTCCGCAATTTTGCAATATGAAATATCGTCCGTAAAAATCACATATACATCTTGCACACCAATAGAATCACAGGTTCTCAAAATAGCCGAAATATTATGTCCATCATGCACATCTTCCAATATAACAGTCAAATCTTTTTGTCGTTTGTTTATTACATCTCTAAAGCGTTTTTCTCGTTTTGGAGTCATCGTTTTTGCTGTTTTTTATCATGAAAAAAAGCAAATATAACACTTTTCGATAGAATAAGCGAACTGATTTTTTAGACATACCATTTTTTGAAAGATAGTATGTCTAAAAAAAAGAACTCAAAAACTAGCTTTTAGCTTTCGGAAAATTTGTATCTGCTTTGATTCGCTCAAGTTGCATAGTATGATGGTGCATGTGTGTAGTACAAAAATCAATCGTTTGAGCTATCGTAAATGAAGCTCCCAAAGGATGTTTGAAAACGCTATATGTCAGTTTTTCGCTTGGAAAAGCCGCCAAATAAGCTTCAAAACTTTGAGTAGTTTGCTCCCAATTTGTTTTTACAGTTTCAAAATCAATATTTTGAGAAGGCACTAAAGTATCTACACCATTTGGTATTTTCACTTTCAAAGGCGAATTTAAGACAAAGTTGAGCAACAATCTATTGAGATTTCCCTTGAGTTTTGTCATCAAAGTAAGCGGCCTGGCTTCATATTTATTCAGAAATTCTAAAACCTGCACCTCAGAAATAGCCAAATGATCTGCTACTTCTGTCATGCACCAAGAAGTAGGAGCAGGTTTAAAACTCCGTTGTTTTGTTGTTGCATTTTCGATATGTGCCAAAAAAGCAGCTTTTTGCTTTTGAAACTTAACAAACGAATCTTGAATTTGTGTATTCATTATTTTTTTAATTTTCTTGTTTTTCAATCAGTTATTTGTTGTCTGAGCGTATGATTCTATCTTTCAATATGAACAGTTTGATTTGTTTCTTTGCCAACGCTAGTATATTTTACTGTACTCAATACTTTTTCGTATGCTGCCCAAAAATCACTAATACACTATGCGGATAGTTTTTTAAACCAAAACCTGTTAATATATTTGTCTTTTAATGCACTCATTTTTTTTTATAAATTTTCAATTTCGGCTCTCGACAAGCCTGTTGCTTGCATAATTTGCTCAATAGGAAGTTCCATAACCTTTAAGTTTTTAGTTACTTCTATTTTTCCTTTATTTCTTGCTGTATCTGTCACATTTTTCAAATCTCTATAATATTTTAGATTGTATTGATAACTAGCTCGCTCTTTAGGCGTAAGTTTTTCTAGTTCTTCTTCAGTTTTAAATAAATGTTCAAACATAATTTTTTTTATAAACTTTCAATTTCGGCTCTTGATAAACCTGTCATTTCCATAATTTCTTCTATTGGTTTATTGGCTAGTTTCATTTTCTTAGCTACCTTTTTAAAACCTTTTACTTCTCCTTTTATCTCACCTCTTTTTTCTCCTATTATTTCTCCTTCTGCTCTACCTTCTATTCTACCTACTATTCTACCTTCTATTCTACCTTTTTTAAAACCTTTCACTTCCCCTTCATCTCTAGCCGTATCCGTCACATTTTTCAAGTCTCTATAATACTTCAAACTTTTCTCATAAGAATTTCGCTCATTGGGCGTAAATTTAGAAATTTCAGCATTTCTAAATAACTGCTCAAATACCTTTTCTTGCAGCTTTTTGGGTCTATCTGTCAATCTCGACAAATGCTTAAAAACATAAAGCCATTTTTCGAAGCGTGTTTCGAGTTCGTTGGCTGTTTTTTTAAATTTTGGTAACTCTATATAAATGTATTTCAATTTATCATAAAAAACGCTATCATTTTGGTCTTTCAACTCTATGATATGCAGCGGTTCTGACTCATTTTTGTGTTCCGAAAACATAAAGTCTAAAATGCCTATGGTATAAACAGGCTCTAATTTAAAATTCCAATCGCCTTTTTCGGCTTGCTCTTGTATCGGAAATGAAGAATAATAAATGCTTCTATCTTTGAAATAATTTTGCTTCGCTTTTTGCAATTCTACGATAAATCTTTCGCCATTTTTGCCTGTGCAATACAAATCGAAAATAGCTTTTCGGTCTTCTATATTATCGCCCAAATGTTCATTTTGTGAATAGGACAAATCAGCAATTTTGTGGCGTTCTGGCAATACTTGGTTTAGAAAATCTATTAGCAAATTTTTGTTTACTTCTGTTCCAAAAAGTTTTTTAAAACCAAAATCTGTTAATGGATTGATATATTTGTCTTTTAATGCACTCATTTTTTTACTTTTTTTTATAAATTTTCAATTTCGGCTCTTGATAAACCTGTCATTTCCATAATTTCTTCTATTGGTTTATTGGCTAGTTTCATTTTCTTAGCTACCTTTTTAAAACCTTTTACTTCTCCTTTTATCTCACCTCTTTTTTCTCCTATTATTTCTCCTTCTGCTCTACCTTCTATTCTACCTTTTTTAAAACCTTTCACTTCCCCTTCATCTCTCGCCGTATCTGTCACATTTTTCAAGTCTCTATAATACTTCAAACTTTTCTCATAAGAATTTCGCTCATTGGGCGTAAATTTAGAAATTTCAGCATTTCTAAATAACTGCTCAAATACCTTTTCTTGCAGCTTTTTGGGTCTATCTGTCAATCTCGACAAATGCTTAAAAACATAAAGCCATTTTTCAAAGCGTGTTTCGAGTTCGTTGGCTGTTTTCTTAAATTTTGGTAACTCTATATAAATATATTTCAATTTATCATAAAAAACGCTATCATTTTGGTCTTTCAACTCTACGATATGCAGCGGTTCTGACTCATTTTTGTGTTCCGAAAACATAAAGTCTAAAATCCCTATCGTATAAACAGGCTCTAATTTAAAATTCCAATCGCCTTTTTCAGCTTGCTCTTGTATCGGAAATGAAGAGTAGTAAATGCTTCTATCTTTGAAATAATTTTGCTTCGCTTTTTGCAATTCTACGATAAATCTTTCGCCATTTTTGCCTGTGCAATACAAATCGAAAATAGCTTTTCGGTCTTCTATATTATCGCCCAAATGTTCATTTTGTGAATAGGACAAATCAGCAATTTTGTGGCGTTCTGGCAATACTTGGTTTAGAAAATCTATTAGCAAATTTTTGTTTACTTCTGTTCCAAAAAGTTTTTTAAAACCAAAATCTGTTAATGGATTGATATATTTGTCTTTTAATGCACTCATTTTTTTACTTTTTTAGACTAAAAAATAAAATAATTTCGCAACAGAACCAAAAAAATCTATTGCGAAATTACATATTTCTTCTATTTAGTATAATCCAACCACGACAAATAATAGTCTGGGTCTTCGATACCTAAAGCGGCTTCTGTCATTTGCAAAGGGCGGAAAGTATCGACCATAACAGCCAATTCATGTGTTTCTTTTGCTCCAATGCTTTTTTCAACCGTTCCTGGATGTGGCCCATGAGGAATACCGCCTGGATGCAACGTAATTTGCCCTTTTGTTACATTTTTGCGACTCATAAAATCACCATCGACATAATACAATACTTCATCGCTGTCAATATTGCTGTGATTGTATGGTGCTGGAATCGCTAATGGGTGATAATCGAACAAGCGAGGGACAAATGAACAAACGACAAAACCACGAGCTGCAAAAGTTTGATGCACTGGCGGTGGCTGATGTACACGACCTGTTATCGGCTCGAAATCGTGAATAGAAAAGCCAAATGGATAGTGATAACCGTCCCAGCCAATGACATCGAAAGGATGAAAAGCATATTGATATGGATAAATCTTGCTTTGTTTTTTGATGAGCAAATTGAAATTGCCTTTTTCGTCAAAAGTTTCGAGGTTTTGAGGCACTTTGATGTCTCTTTCGCAAAAAGGAGCATGTTCCATCAATTGCCCATAAGCTGTCACATAGCGTTTTGGATAAATGATTGGACTGAACGATTCAACGATAAAAAGTCGGTTGTTGGCATCATTAAATTCTAGCTGGTAAACTGTTCCTCTTGGAATAACAAGATAGTCGCCATAGGCAAATTCAATTGTTCCATAAGAAGTTTTGAGTTTTCCAGAACCAACATGAACGAAAATCATTTCGTCGGCATCGGCATTTTTATAAAAATAATCGGTCATTGATTTGCTCGGTGCTGCCAGACTGATATGCACATCTTGATTGACCAAAACTGCTTTTCGGCTTTTCAAATAATCTGCTTCTGGCTTTAGTTCAAAACCTTTTAAGCTACGATGCTTTAGCTGCTTGCTATCCACCACTTTTGGCGTAATGTCATAAGGGTCTGCAATTTGTTTGATAACTGTTGGTGGGTGGCAATGATACAATAAAGATGAAGCATTAGAAAAACCTTCGGTAGAAAAGAGTTCTTCTGCATACAATCCGCCATTTGGTTTGCGAAATTGTGTGTGCCGTTTGTGTGGAATTTGTCCGAGTTTGTGATAATGTGGCATAAATTTACAGTTTTGGCTAAAGATACAAAAAATGTAGAAACGCCTAGCCTTCTATTTCTGCATTTGATGATGAAAAAAAATTTAAGATAGGTGGAAAACATTAAAAAAATGGTTCAAAGTGAAATCATTTGGTAAAGTAGAGTAAAGTTCATAACTTTAGGCT
>JBMZCV010000056.1:0-27107 GCA_049613665.1 Chitinophagales bacterium
CAAAAAGCTCAACTTACTAACCTGACGGCTATGGTGATAACACCAACAAGGGCATCGAGGTTTTAATATTAAAAAAGTGAATACAAAAAACTTATAAACAACTACTTAAACAATAAAATCCTTTTTTATTTGTAAAAATAATAAAAAAACTCAAACATAGAAACTTATATATACTTGTCGGCTTGTGATGTAGCCCTTATTTTTGTGGCATATCATTGAAAGAGATAAAAACAAAATATTTGTCAAGGTAATGCAAATATACGATGACAAAAAGTCAGCAGTTTTTAAAGCTTATCAATGACTTTTACAACATTATTTTTTTACTCACAAAACTAAAAAAGGAAAAGAATGAGAAACTTTATTACTTTTTTATTGGTGCTACTGCTCTGTTTTTCGGCAGATACTTCGGCACAGCCATCTACATTTGCCAGCAAACAATTGATTGTTAAATTTGGCAAAGCAACAACTGATTTAGAAAAACGAAGTATTCAGAATGAATTGGCGGCCAGCGATTTGCTACATTTTAGAGGAATAGACGCTTATTTGTGGAAAGTGCCAGAGGCTTCGCAAAATGTGCAAGGTAAAAACTTGAAAGGCGTGCAGGAAATGGTAGATTATTTGAACCGTTTGCCGCAAGTGGAATATGCCGAACCGAATTATAAATATGAGCTTTTGACAACGCCAAACGACCCACATCTTCCACAGCTTTGGGGAATGGAAAATATAGAAACCGAAAATGCTTGGACTATCGCAGTAGGCAGCAGCGATGTTGTGGTAGGTGTGATAGATACAGGCATAGATTGGACGCACCCAGATTTGGTTGATAATATTTGGAACAACTTGGGCGAAGATGCCGATGGCGATGGCCATGTGTTGGAGTACATCAATGGTCAATGGGTTTTTGACCCAGATGATGAAAATGGCATTGATGATGATGGCAATGGTTATGTAGATGATTTTATTGGCTGGGATTTTTTCAGCAACGACAATAAGCCACAAGATGGCCATAGTCATGGTACACATTGTAGCGGTACGATAGCCGCAAAAGGCAATAATGGCATTGGTGTTGTTGGTGTAAGTTGGCATACGCAAGTGGCGGCACTCAAAATCTTTAATGATGGCGGTTCTACTAATAGTGCTGCGATTTTGAATGCTATCCAATATAGTATTACCAATGATATGCCTATCACGAGTAATTCTTGGGGCGGTGGTAGCTATTCGCAAGCCTTAGCGGATATGATAACACTAGCCGAGCAAAATAATCAATTGTTTGTTGCAGCAGCAGGCAATTATAGCCGAGACAATGATACTACCCCTTTTTATCCAGCTTCCTATACGCACGATAATATTATATCGGTCGGTGCTTCTAATTCATTTGACCAAATGTCTTATTTTTCGCACTATGGTTTGACAAGTGTTGATTGTTTTGCTCCAGGGAGCGGTATTTATAGTACAGTTCCTTCTGGCTACGGTTTTAAAAGTGGCACTTCTATGGCTTGTCCTCATGTGTCTGGTTTGGCAGCACTTATTTTGAGTGAGTGTTCAGAACTCTCTTATGCGGATGTGAAAGCTCAAATTTTAGGTAATGTAGATGTTTTGCCTGTTTTTGATGGAAAATGTGTGAGCAATGGCCGTATTAATGCGTTTCAGGCTTTAAGCAATTCTACTTGTTGCGATGTAGTGGCTGATTTTAGTGTGCCTGCTACGGTTTGCGAAAATGCTAGTTTTAGTTTTACGAATAATAGTATAAATGCAAATTTTTATGTTTGGGATTTTGGCGATGGCAATACAAGTGCTTCGGCTAATCCTACGCATACTTATAGCAATATGGGTACTTATACAGTAAGTTTGACAGCGATTAGTGGAGAGTGTGTGGATATTTATACGCAAACGATAATGGTGCAAGCAGCAACAGATGCGAGTTTTTTGTATGACATCAACGATTTAATAGCATCTTTTTATGCTAATAGCGACAATGAAAATAGTTATAATTGGACTGTTGATGGTGTGAGTTTTAGCAATGATGTGAATGCAAATTATACTTTCGCTGATTATGGTGTTTATGAAATTTGTTTGGAGGCAAATGGTGTTTGTGGGAGTGATGTTAAGTGTGAGACTTTAACCTTTTTATGCGAACTAACACCCAATATTAAATTTCAAAAATCTTTTGGAGGAAGTGGAAGTGATGTAATGTATAGCATTAGTCCAACAAATGATGGTGGTATCATAATGGCAGGAAAAAGTTCGTCAAATGATGGCGATGTAACAGAAAACAATGGTAGCAGCGATTTTTGGATTATTAAATTGGATAGCTTAAATAACATAGAGTGGGAAAAAAGTTATGGGGGTTCTGGTAATGATGTAGCAAATTCTATTATGCAAACTTCTGATAATGGCTATATTGTAGCTGGATATTCAAACTCTTCAGATGGCGATAAAACAGTTGCTTATGGTGGAAATGATTTTTGGGTATTAAAATTAAATAGTTTTGGAGAATTAGATTGGGAAAAATCATTAGGTGGAAATGATAATGATGTTGGTCAGTCAATACAACAAACAAATGAAGGAGGATATATAGTAGTAGGAGAAACAAAATCTAATACTGATGATGTACTAGAACAGAATGGTCATACTGATTTCTGGATTGTTAAACTAAATAATTTAGGAAACATTGAGTGGAGTAAATCATTAGGAGGGACATTACAAGATATTTGTAAAGATGTTAAACAAACAGTAGATGGCGGTTATATCACGGTAGGATGGGCTGCTTCTGCTGATGGAGATGTTTCTAATAATAACGGTATTGGTAATGGAGATTATTGGGTTGTTAAATTAGATAATAATGGAAATATTTTATGGGAAAAAACATTTGGAGGCCCAAATTGGGATAGAGCTTATTCTGTAAAACTCGCTAATGATGGTGGCTATTTTGTTTCTGGTTGGACTACTGGCGGTGTTGCTGGCTTTCATGGAGGGCCTTCTGACCATTGGGTTATTAAAATAGATAGTTTGGGTAATTTACAATGGGAAATAGCTTTGGGTGGTAGTGGCGACGACATTCATTATGCAATAGATAAAACTGCTGATAATGGTTGTATTGTGGTAGGTGGAACACAGTCAAACGATGGAGACGTAACAGTAAGTTATGGCAATTGGGATTGGTTTGTAGTAAAATTAGATAATTCTGGGGAAATAGAATGGCAACGAACTTTAGGAGGAACAGGAAGAGAAATTGCTCGTGCTGTTTTTCAAAAAAATGACGGAAGTTACCTAGTAACAGGTTATACTCAATCTAATGATACTGATGTTACCGAAAGTTTTGGTAGCGATGATGTTTGGCTTGTTCATTTAGGTGCTATGAATGCTAATTTTATTGCCTCAAGTTTTGAAACTTGTATGATGCAAACTACAACATTTACCAACGTTTCAACAGGAGCAATTAGCTACGAATGGCAAATAAACAATCAAACCATATCCACAAACACAGACCTAACACACACTTTCACACAAGCAGGCGATTATCTCATTACCTTAATCGCTACAAATACAGATGGCTGCCGAGACACTTATAGCGAAATGATAACAGTATCAGAATCATGTGTTTGGCCAGGCGACTGCAACAACGACGGAACAGCCAATTTCTACGACTTTCTAGCAGTAGGCCTAGCCTTTGAAAACACGGGCATTGCACGCACCGACAACGCCATAGATTGGGCTGCCAAATACGCCACAGATTGGCAAACAAGTTTCAGCGATGCACTTTATGACGGCACAAACCACAAATTTGCAGATAGCAATGGCGACGGTACAATTAACTTTTCTGACACTTTAGCTATTCTAAACAATCTATATCTCACACACCCAACAGCAACCGACAACACAGAAATTTACAACTACCCAGAAGCCATCATCACGCCAGAAGTCAATAATTTTGCCTTATATGAAAATGCACCTATCGCCATTGATTTAAAAGTGCGTAGTAGTTTCAACAATGCAGGTTTGAGTATGTATGGTTTAGTATTTGAGATAAGCTATGTTGGTTCAAATCCATATTTAGATTTTTCTAATTCTTGCTTGGGTATTTTGGGCGTTGATTTTATGGCTACTTATAGAGTGAACACCACAACACAAAAGATAACGGTAGCTATAACACGAATCAATCAGCAAGACACTTTGTGTAACAATTCAATTGCAAGCTTGATAGTAGTTGTTGATGAAGTACCGATAGGCGACCCTATCGATTTCAGCATCACGACAGACAATGCTTTGATTGTCAATAGAGAAGGAAATATCATTCCGACAGGTGGCGAAAGTGTTGCTTTCAATGTATTTTCAGTTTTTGATGTCGCACCTACATTGGTACAGAGCAAAGCCTTTTTGCAAGAAAATTTCGAGCAGCCTTCCGACTTTGGCTTATTGTCATTGCCACGCATGAAAACCGATTTGCGAACCAAAAATTTACTGCCGTTATCGCAGCCTTTCAACGTTTTGCCGTGGAGCTACAATGGTGTAGAAGAAGTAATGAGCGTGGAGGAAATACCTGTCGATGTCGTAGATTGGGTAATGCTAGAAGTGCGTGATGTTTTGGGCGAAAATATCATAGAACAGAAAGCAGCTTTCTTGCTCGCAGATGGCAATATCGTAGATGTAAACGGACAATACGCTGGCGTAGCCTTCTACAATTTGCAGGAAAACGAAAGCTATTTTCTCATCATTCGCTCACGCAATCACTTAGACGTAATGAGCAGCAATTTGATAACAGCACAAAACGGCAGATTGATATACGACTTCACGACTTCCGCAAGCCAAGCGATGCTCAATCAAATGGTAGAAGTAGGCGACAATATTTTCGCCTTACACGCTGCCGATTTTGATGGAAATGGAATTATCAATATCAGTGATTTTAATATATACAATCAGCAAAGTTCACAAATCAATAGCTATATTGCCGCCGATGCTGATTTAGATGGCCATGTCACTATTGCCGATTTCAATTTTTATTTGCTCAATCGCAATTTGGTGGGATTTCAGCAGATTAGATACTAAAATTTGTAAAAAGTTTCTCCCCTTTTTTAGTTAAAAAAGCAAGGACAGTACATTTTAACTGATGTATTTGTTCTTGCTTTGTTTTTATAACAGCACTAAACAAATACTTTTCTTCAAAATTTTTCCTTTCAACAAAAAAAATAGGCATGATTACCTAAATTATTACTATTTTTGTAAAGTGAATACAATACAAAAAAGTTTAGCTTACACACGATATTTGCGGAAAGCACGCACAAAATACTACATTCATTCGCCTTTTGTTTATCAATTGTGCGAAAATGTCATATTTGACAAAAGACACTATTACGCTTTTGATGAAATAGAAATGCGAAGAAAAGCCTTATTAAAATCAAAACAAACGATAAAAATTACAGATTTTGGTGCTGGCTCTACCATTTTTAAAGATAACAAAAGAAAAATAGGCGATTTGGCACGTTATACGGCTTCTTCTGCCAAAAAAGGACGCTTGTTATTTCGTTTAGTCAATTATTTTCAGTCAAAAAATATATTGGAACTCGGCACTTCGCTGGGCATTAGTACGATGTATATGGCTAAGGCAAAAAAGTTGGCAAATTTGCACACAATAGAAGGCTGCAAACAAACAGCAGCTTACGCAAAACAGTCTTTTGAAGTGATGAAACTTCCAAACATACGGCTACATACAGCTCGCTTTGAGGAGGCATTACCACAACTTTTGCCAAAAATAAAACACTTAGACCTTGTTTTTTTCGATGGCAATCACCGTTCCGAAGCAACACGACAATATTTTGAGCAATGTTTGCCTTATTTTCACAATGATACTGTTGTTGTGTTAGACGATATTCATTGGTCTGCCGATATGGAACGGTTTTGGCAAGACATACAACAGCATGAAAAAGTGCAAATTAGCATAGATTTGTTTCATGTTGGTTTGTTGTTTTTTCGCAAAGAGCAGGTGAAAGAACATTTTACGCTTTTTTTCTAAGATGCTGTTTCATTTTTTTATAAAAAACAATAAAACGCAAAAACTTTCTCTTTAATGGGACTAAAATCATTTGTCATCAAGCCAGTAAGCGGCTACATACACAAACAAATCAGCAAAGACGCTAAAAATGCCGTAGCTATACAAGAACGTTGGCTGAAAAAACTTGTAACAAAAGCAAAAAATACCGCTTTTGGCAAAGAACACGGTTTTGCATACATTCGGAGTTACCACGATTTTCGGCGGCGAGTGCCATTGCGAGGCTATGAACAGTTGCGGCCATACATCAATCGTATTGTGAAAGGCGAAAATAATGTGCTTTGGCCAAAACGACCGCTTTATTTTGCAAAAACTTCTGGCACAACTTCTGGCGTAAAATATATTCCGATAACGAGAGATTCGGTGTCCAATCATTTTGGAACAGCACGAAACGCTTTGCTTATGTATGCTCACGAAACAGGAAACATGCAGTTTTTTGATGGAAAGCTCATTTTTTTATCTGGAAGCCCTGTTCTAACAAAAGTTGGCAATATTTCGACAGGGCGTTTGTCGGGCATTGTCAATCATCATGTGCCTGCGTGGTTACGCACCAATCAGTTGCCGAGCTACCAAACAAATTGCATTGATGATTGGGAAACGAAGTTAGAACATATTGTTTCGGAAACGCTGCATCAAGATATGCGTTTGATTAGCGGTATTCCACCGTGGATGCAAATGTATTTTGATAGGCTAGAGGAGAAGTCGCAGAAAAAAATTAAAGATTTATTTCCAAATTTTTCGGTGCTTGTTCATGGTGGTGTTAATTACGAGCCTTATCGTCAAAAACTTGAACAAAGTATAGGCAAGAAAATAGATACAGTAGAAACCTATCCAGCTTCGGAAGGATTTATTGCTTTTCAGAATACACAATATGACGAAGGCTTATTGTTAAATACCAATTCGGGCATTTATTTTGAGTTTGTGCCAGCCAACGAAATTTTTGATGCGAATCCTACTCGTCTGAATTTGGCTGATGTGCAAGTAGGCGTAAATTATGCGATTATCATGAGCACAAATGCAGGATTGTGGGCTTATAATATTGGTGATACCGTTAAATTTGTGTCGCTCAATCCTTACAAAATTATCGTAACAGGGAGAATCAAACATTTTATTTCGGCTTTTGGCGAACATGTTATTAGCGAGGAGGTAGAAACAAGTTTGCAAACAATAGCAAAAAAACATGAAGCTACTATAAGAGAATTTACCGTAGCACCGATGATGCACAACACAGAAGGGCAGCCTTATCACGAATGGTTTATAGAATTTGACGAAAAACCGAAGGATTTGCAAACATTTACTTTAGAGTTGGATATGTTGATGCAGCAAAAAAATATTTATTATGCCGATTTGGTGCAAGGAAATATTTTGCAAGCTCTAAAAATTACACTTGTCAAAAAAGGAGCATTCCAAAATTATATGAAATCTATTGGCAAGCTCGGCGGCCAAAATAAAGTGCCGCATTTGTCGAATGATAGGAGAATGGCTACTGTTCTAGAAAAATTTAAATTTAAATAATTTTTTTGCTAAAACTAGCACAAATATCTAATTGTTATTTTTAAAAAAGCTTGCTATATTCAAAAGTTTCAAGCTAGACTGTTACGAAAGGTTAATTTTTCAAAAAAACATTTTTTTTTCACTTTTTTTGAAACATTTTAAAGGTAGTGGCCGTATATACAAGTGCAAGCTACAACAATAATAACTTGCATATCATTAAAAATACAATAATTAGTTGTTTGGGTTTAGTAAGGGTTAGCCTTCTCGAAAGTGAGAAGGCTTTTTTTTTGCCCTTTAGTGAAACATTAGCATAAGTTGCTCATCTGCAAAAACTAATACCAAAAATTTCAAAATATAAACATTGAAATAAGGTGTATATTAAACAGCATTGCTTAAATTAAATAAACTCCTTGATATTCTCCTGAATACGTCTTACCATTGCATTGGCCATCGCTGCCGTACTACTTTCTGCATAAATACGAATAATCGGCTCCGTATTTGAACGCCGTAAATGCACCCAATCGCCATCAAATTCTATTCGCACACCATCAATCGTACTCATCGGATAACGCTTATACTTTTCTTTCAACTGTTGCAAAATCGCATCAACATCAATTTCTGGTGTCAATTCAATTTTATTTTTCACAATCGTATAATCAGGATATTTGCTTCGCAACAAAGTACAAGAACGCCCAGAATGTGCCATAAGCGATAAAAACAAAGCAATGCCAACAAGTGCATCACGGCCATAGTGCAACTCTGGAACAATAATGCCGCCATTTCCTTCGCCACCAATCACTGCATCAACTTCTTTCATTTTTGCCACTACATTGACTTCACCAACTGCCGAGCTATAATATTTGTGATTTTTACATCTTTTTTTCGTAATATCTCCCAAAGCACGAGTAGAAGACAAATTGGAAACCGTATTGCCTTGTTTATTTTGCAACACATAATCGGCAACAGCTACCAAAGTATATTCTTCGCCAAACATATCGCCATTTTCGCAAACTATCGCCAGTCTATCGACATCTGGATCAACGACAAATGCCAAATCTGCTTCCTCTCGTTTTACGGCATTAGAAACTGTCGCCAAATTTTGAGGCAAAGGTTCTGGATTGTGAGCAAAATGTCCATTCGCTTCGCCATTTATCACAACGATTTTTTGAACGCCAAGAGCTTCGAGCATAGCTGGAACTGCAAAACTACCAACCGAATTGATGCCATCTACTACAATTTTGAAATCTCGCTTTTTGATGGCTTCCACATCTACCAAATCGAGTGCAAGAATAGCTTCAATATGCTTTTGCAAGTAGCTATCATCTTTGCGATAACTACCCAAATCTGTTACTTCCGAAAACATAAAATCGTCATTCTCGGCGAGTTGTAAGATAATATTGCCATCTGCTGCCGAAATAAATTCGCCTTTGCCATTCAACAATTTTAAAGCGTTCCAATGTTTGGGATTGTGACTTGCCGACAAAATAATGCCGCCATTTGCTTTTTCAAACATGACGGCCATTTCTACCGTTGGCGTAGTTGCCATACCCAAATCTACAACATCAATGCCGAGACTTTGCAAAGTGCCAACCACAAATTGATTGACCATTTCTCCTGATATGCGAGCGTCACGCCCAATGATAACTTTAGGTTTTTGGTCGTTTGGGTTTGCATAGCGATTTATCCATGTGCCATAAGCAGCACTATATTTAACGACATCTATGGGAGTGAGTGCTTCTCCTACTCGCCCACCAATTGTGCCCCTTATTCCTGAAATTGAGGTAATTATTGCCAAGATTTTTAAAATTTATGTTAAATGAATAAGCTGCTACAATTTGCAGCATAAATTTGTACGATTATTTATTGTTTTTTTTCGAAGACAAAAATAATGTCTTTTTTACGAAAATACTTTTTTAGTCCGTAGCTAAAAGCTTGATTATGAGGAGTTTATGTGAAAAACAAGAAGTTGAAAAGTGTTTTTTTGTACTGATAAACACCTATTTTTGTATGTTGTTTATTATTTTACTTCCTCTATATTTGTAGCATAAGAAAAACCATTGAATAAATGCCAAATGCAACTTAATAAATGGCCATTTTGATGTTCATACATTAAGTTTTATTGTGTTGCTTTTCACAATTTGTAGCATAAATTTGTTCAATTACTTATTTGATAAGTTTATTTCATGTTTTCTTTTTAATGTTTAGAGGCTGTTTTTAGGTTGTGTAATTAATATTATAAAACTTTTTGCGTGTACATTACAAACCATTTTTTTTTGATGTCACCCTCATTTGTTTTGCCTAAAAACCTAGTTTTACACACCTAAAACAGCCTATTTTTTTGCGTAATATAACTAAAAAAAACTTGAAAAGTGGAACGGTTTGAATAATGAAAGATTACTTTCTTCATTTAGCCAAACAAGAGAAATAAATTACTCCTTTAAAAAAGCTAACACTTTGCTCCTTAATGCGTTAGCAACCCAAACGAGCGATATTGAATAGTGCTTGACACTTATATGAGTTTGTTGTTTATCCTAAAAAAATTATCACCTCTTTTTTATTCATTTCCTATTATATTTAATTATTATTTCACATGTTTGCTGAAAAATTTGAAGACTACAATTTCAATTTGAGCTAAAAAGGATTTTAGATTTACATAGAATCTAAGCTATTTTATATATTTCATATTTTGAAAAAGGCGTTTAAAAGAGAACTTTTAAACGCCTTTTTTTATATGACCAATATGTGACAATGATTTGTTTTTTATAAAGATACTATATAAAAATAAAATTATAATTTATAAGTGATTGATAAACAATAGTTTATGTCAATTATTTTTTTTTGTGTTTTTTTTTTATTGAAAAGAAAAAATATAACAATGACAAAACAGTAAATGTATTTATTTAATTTTTCTTTTGGTAAGAAAATTGCGGTTTTGGAAAGTAATAATTATACAATAAGCTTTTGAACTTGACGTTTCACAATTTTTTTATGTGTTTGTTTTTTGCAAAATCAAAAGTTGAAGAAACCTTTTAATCAAGCTTTCGTATAGTAAAATAAAAAAGTAATTTTATTATTTAATAATAACTAGCAGTTAAAAAAAATCAAATGATTAACAGTTAATGTGGTATATTATCTATACTTGTTTTAAAATTTAACTTTATCAACTAATTTGGTTTGGTCGTACTAGCGTCAAAATAAAGCAATTATGAAACATTTCTTTACCTTAATTTTTATTTTAGTTATACATCTGAATTTTCACTTTTCAAGTTTTAGTTATACCCTTTTGCCAAATGATATAACAATAAATATGAAAAAAATAAGTGATAATAAAGTAAATTCAATTATTTCACCAAATCCAGCGGCCGATAAAGCATTTTTGACGTTTGATAATCCAAATGGAGCAATTTATAAAATTGAAATATATGATATTATTGGAAATCAGGTTAAAGAATATAATGCTGTAAGTACAAATAAATTAGAACTTGATGTGACAGATTTTGATGAAGGCATGTACTTTTATTTTATTATTGAAGGAGAACAGCAAATGTCCACAGGTCGTTTATTTGTAAAATAAAAACAGTTTTTAACTAAAAAAAGATGAGTCAAAAACTGTTTTTTGAAAAAAAATGAAGAGCATCATTTTATGCACTTATTTTCCATTGGCATAATCTCTCAAATATTCATATTTTTCGGTCAAATCGCCATTTTTTGCAATGCTTGCTTTTTCAATAATTGCACTATCGGTGGCTAACAATTCTGGAATGATATGGTTAAATAAAGCAGTACCAAACATTTCGGAGGCATCACGAGGCAGTTCATTTGGCAAATTATCAATAGACATAATATCCACAGTATCAGACAAATATGGAGCTACTTCCGCTTCTGTTTGCACATCATAACCAAAAGTAGAATCGCCAATAATAGTCGCTTTTGTTGTTGCTGGAATAGAGCCGTTGATGTCGCAAGTAATATCTGCAATCACTTTAATATTGAAATCTGTTGCACGCATATCAGCTTTGCTAAAGAAAATCGGTGCTTGTGGATTCCAATAAATGCCGTTAATCATAAAATCTGTTTCTTTGGTATAAGGCTCAAAAATGCAATCGTAATTTTCGGGGTTTTGATAAAAATCTTTGCGATTGAATGAATTATCAGTTTTATGGCGATATAACTCTTCAATATCTAACATAACATACACAGGCTTGTCATAGTCATTTTGCAAAAAATCTTGTGGGCTTACTTCCTTAATATTCAATATATCTAACACCTCTTTTGCTCCCAAGGAAACACGGCCACCACCTGTCACAGCAATTTTAATATTTGGCAATTTAGTATTATCATAAATGGCTTTTATTTCATCATAGTCCTTAGATTTATGAGCTTCTGGCAGCGAAAAAGCACCTGTTTTTAAGCCATAATCACGCAAGCCATTGTGAGCACCTACAATTCCTGCAAACCTTCCGAAACCAATAATGCGTTTGCCATTTTCATATCTTAAACACTCATAATCAATCAGTTGTATGTTTTGCTTGATGATACTTTGCAACAATTTGCTGTTGTAAGGTTGTGCTTTTATGGTATGCGAAAAGAATAAAAATTTTTTGTTAGCAATTAAATTGCTAATTGGCACTTCTTTGACACCAAACAAAATATCACAATCGCTCACATCATCTACCAAATTGATGTTTTCTGCTTCATATTCGGCATCTGAAAAGCAACGATTGGGCGAGCGTTGAACGCTTAGGCTGATGCGGTCGCCATATTTGTCTAATACTTGTTTGCACATTTTTGGAGGAAAAGGCACACGAGAGTCTGGAGGGTTTTTGCATTCTCGTATTACACCAAATTTTATTTTTGCCATCTTGAGATTTTATTTTAAGTTATGTTTTATATTAACAAGAAATTTTAATATAAAATATATGATGAAATTAACAGTTGAATGACAAAAGTACAATTTTTCTGCTAATTTTAAGATATTTTTATGGCTTAAAAATAAAACCTTGCCATTTTCTAAGCTCCTAACATTAAGCCACCGTCGAGGCAAATAGTTTGCCCTGTTATCCATCGTGAAGCTGACGATAACAAAAAAATACTTGCGTTTGCAACATCATCACTTTGCCCTATTCCTAACGGATATCGCATCGCATCTTTTTCCATTGCTGCGGTCGAAACAGCCGCTTTTGTAGTTTCATACATATCGGTTTTTACCATAGCAGGAGCAAGGCAATTTACTCTAATTTTTCGGTGAGCGAGTTCTAATGCCAAGCTGCGAGCAAAAGCCTCTAAAGCTGCTTTCGACCCAGCATAAACAGCACCACCTTTGTATGGATGCTGGGCAGCAATAGAACTAACAAAGACAATACTTGCATTTTTATTAATTTTCTTTTTTTTGAGCAAAGTAGCACTTAAAATAACTGCCGATTCGTAGTTAATTTTCTGAATATCAAATAAATATGGTTGTTTTATAAATTTAATAGGTAAGGATTTTGAAATACCAGCACAATATACTAAACCATCTAAATGCTCTATATTTTCCACTAAATGTATTAAGTCTTTTTCTTTTGTTAAATCTGAAACAATTATTTGATGTTTTCCTTCCATTTCTGCCAAAGTCTGCTTCAAACGCTCTTCATTTCTACCTGTAATAAAAAGGTTTGCACCCATTTTGCTAATATTGATAGCCGTTTGTTTTCCAATGCCAGAAGATGCACCAGTCACTAAAATAGTTTTGTTTTTTAGACTGAAAAAATCTTGCATGAATAGTGTTTTTTTATAATAAGTAAAATATTTTTTGTTTTAACCAAAACTGCTACAAAAAAATAACAAAAGCTATATTTCTAACATTTCTAAACACACAACTTGGTCGGTTTTGAGAGCCACCGAACCCCATGAGAGGCCAACGCCAAAGCCAGATAAAATTAAATTCATTTTTTTTGTTGTCAAATCTTGCCTTAGCTCCGAAACCATTGTTACAGGAATAGTTGCACAACTTGTATTGCCATATTTTTGTAGCGAATAAGGCACTTTTTCGCTTTCCAATTTCATTTTTTTGCGAAGCCGCTCATTCAACAACTTGTTTGCTTGATGAAAAACGAAATAATCAAAATCATCTGTCTTTTTTTTCATTATTTCTAGCAGCTTATTCAAATTTGGTACAACTTCTCGCATCGTAAAATTAAAAACACTCAAGCCGTTCATTTCCATTTGCAAACGGTTTCGAGCAATGCCTTTCCCATTATCATTTACTACTAGGCTATTTTCCGAAAAAGGATTTCTTGCTCCGCCATCTCGCACAATAATGGCTTCTTTTCCGCTTCCATCGCTCTGCAAATTGAAATAAAAATTTGGTTGAGCTAAAGTGTCACATTCGAGAGCCGTCGCACTGCCAGCATCTGCAAAAATAGGGGTAGTGCTTTTGTCATTGAGCGACACAATTTTTGAAGCAGTATCGCCCACAAGTAGCAGGCCTTTTTTGAAACCCATATTAGATAATAGGCTGCTAACAACTGACAAACCATATACATAAGCTGAACAGCCTAAATTGATATCGAAAGCCAAACAAGAGTTCGGCAAATTTAGACGGTTTTGAAGCATAATAGCTGTGGCAGGTGTGATATGGTCTGGAGTTTGCGAAACAAAAACTAAAACCTGAATTTCATTTTTGTTCCATTGCAAAGCTTCAATCAATTTTTCGGCAGCTTCAAAGCATAAATCCGCAGCAGTTTGATGTGTCTCAACAATGCGTCTTTGTTCAATGCCAACGGTTTTTGCAAACAAACGATAATCATTAGAACTGTTCCAAGCAAAGTTTTTGTTTTCAACAGTTTTTTTGGGAAGGCAGGCTGCTAAACCAACCATTTTGACATTAGGAATAGAAAAGATAGCCATTTAATATTTTTTTAGTTAAGAGTCTGTTTAAATTCTATCCATTGGCTTAAAAAAATCTAACTTTTTCAGCATCAAAAATAAAACTTAAACAGCCTTTAAAAATGAGTAAGTGTCAAATACCAATTAAGCATTAGATTTCATTTCTTGAACAGCCACGAAAATATCTTTGATAGTATGACAAGCTGCTAATTTGTCGGCAGGCAATACTACTTCATAATGTTCATCAATCATAGCCAAAACAAGCAAGGCGTGCATAGATGTCCACTCTTCTAAATCACGAAATACTCTATTGGCAGTTATTAATGCAATATCTGTGTCGTCAAATTGCTCTGCAACAAGTAAGATGAATTTTTCCATTTTTTCTTTTTTTTATATCAAAATTAACTTAATGAAAATAAGCAAAGCAAATTTAAGACTTCTATGCTTTTTTTTCGACAAAAGCGAAACTTTTAATGTATTAATTTAAATGTTTAGTAAGTATTTTTGAAAACTAGCACATTGTTTTTAAGACATTAGCCCAAGCCACACTTAGCGTTTTGATAGCTTTAGTTATTTTTTGTTAAAATATTTTAGAAAACAAGATGTATAAATAAATGCAAAATTTACTACACTATATTTCATTTATATATGGCGTCTTGTTTTATATATTTATTGTTTTAGGTGATTTTCTTTTATGAAAACTTGACACTTAATGTTTTTTTTTCAACAAAAAAAAATAAATTTTTAATTTTTATAATGTGTATTGTTTTGATTGTTATGTTTTTATATATAAGTAGTGGGTTTTTGTTTATGTATTTTTTTTAAAAAAGTTTTGCAAAAATTAAAAAATGTCCACCGTTATATAAGCTAAAGGCTTTGAAATAAGTGTCAAATGACATAATTTAGCATTTGATGTGTAATATTGTAAAACTTATGCTAAAAAAGTGTTATGTTTTGTAATAAAAAATATATTTTGAAAAAAAATGCTTTTTTTGAAAAAACTTTAATCTAATAATATTATAAAAATTAATGAGAATGATAAGATTCATTAACATGAAAGAACTCTTGCGGTATGTAGGAGTCACGATTTGTACGGCATGTGCATTTCTGATTCTGAATATCTCAACAGTCGATGCACAAATATTGGTCGTCCCTAGCGATGTGACCATTGAGTGTGGCGGCTCTTCAGACCCTGCTTTGCTAGGGGTTGCAACAGCAACAGATGGCTGTGGAGCAACAATTGATGCTGTAGATATTAGTTTTGCAGATAATAATACTGGTTTAACACTTTGTGGTGGTACAACAGGTGTAATCGTTAGGTCTTGGACAGCGTCGGCTACCGCAGCTTGTGGAGGCGACCTTACAGGAAGTCAATCTATTACAATAGAAGATACAACTCCACCTGTTATCAACTGTCCAGCAGATGTTTACTTAGGTGTAAATCCAATTACATCAGGAGGTATTCCTGACAATATACCAGATGCTGCTGATGCTATTGCAAATGGCGAAGTTAGTGCAGTAGATGGTTGTAGCACAACTACAATTATCTTTGTTAGCGATGAAGTTAGTTTAGTAAATTGTGTAACTACAATTACTAGAACTTACGAAGCCATGGATGATTGTGGTAACACAGCACAATGTACTCAAATGTTTACATTTATCAATGACATGGATAATGATGGTATTTGTGATGAGGAAGACAGTTGTCCAATGGTTATGGGACAAATTGGCGATCCTTGTTCAAGTGGAACACCATGTGTTGTGAATGAAACCATACAAGATGACTGTACTTGTGGTGGTGGTACTGCTGGAAACATTGGAGGAACTGCACCACTTACAGGTAGCGAAAATACTTATGAAGGTGAAGGTGGTATTGCACCATTTGGCTATAATATCAACTATTTTGATGTTTATGGCGGCAACTTACCATATACATTCATTTGGGATAAAAATGGTTATGTAAGAACAACGGTTTATTACACAACCTTCGACCTTGATGATGATGGTATTTTCGAAACGCAGGGAGCAACTGTTACAATTGTTTATACAGACGAATCAGATTGGTCAGTAACAGTTCAAGATATTGAGGGCTGTGATAATACTGGCGGAACACAATTAGTATATACAAATGTAGGAATGGGAACTCAGCTAGATATCATTGCTTCTACAATAACACCTGACGATGGCACAGATAATGGAGCTATTGATATTACAGTAATTGGAGGAGAAGCTAGTTGTATGCCTTATGCCTATGAATGGTACTATCAAGATGGTACTTTTGCAGGAAATACTGAAGATATTAGTGGTCTTGCTGCTGGTTGGTACACCGTTATTGTAACTTGTGCCGATGATGCTGACGAAACTGTTGGCTGGTTCTATGTAGAACCTGAAAGACGTGGTAGAGGTAAATTGAGTGAAAATGTACAATTTATCAAAGCATATCCAAATCCATTTAGCACCGAAACAACAATTGAGTTTAGTAGCAGTGTTACTGAAAATGTAAATGTTGAAGTATATTCTTTAGATGGCAAATTAGTTGCGGACTTGTATAATGGTTTGGTGGAAGCTGACCAAATGCACCAAGTACAATTTAGTGCTAAAGACAAACCTGCAGGTGTTTATATTGTTCAGTATAGTGCAGATTCTGGAAGTGTAAAACGTGAAAAATTAGTTGTTGTAAAGTAATAAAATAAGCAAAGTTTTTAACAACAATATTTAAAATAATTTTATATACCATACTTATAACCCATCAATTCATTTTGAGTTGATGGGTTTTTGTCTTTTTTTTGCAAAAAAGTAAGAAAAACACAAAAAACTATACTTGCCTGTGTATCAGGCTTAAATATAAGATTGAAAAAAAATATCATAAATAAATGAATTTTTAAGTAACTGAAAAAGTAATTGTTATACTTTAATGAATTTTTATTTTGATAATGTATTTATGTATGCGATTTTAAGTAATATAGAAATTTTATTTAGAAAAAAGGTAAAATTCCATTATATTGCAAGCTAATTTATCTATATAATGGAACGCAAATATTTATATTTTTTATTATAATAAGATAAAAGCAAATGCAAAAAAACTAAATGATGTGAAAATATTTTTTACTAAATGTTATTTTTAGCAAAAAGAAATATAAATACTACATTATTAAATGAAAATCAATGATTTAAAAATATTATTTTTTTTTAATAAGATGCAAGTTTTACTTACATTTTACTTTTTAAATTTTTATGAGTATGGTAAATTTAATTAACATGAAACAACTTTTACGGTATGTAGGAGTCACGATTTGTACGGTATGTGCATTTCTGATTCTGAATATCTCAACAGCCGAGGCACAAATATTGGTCGTCCCTGGCGATGTGACCATTGAGTGTGGCGGCTCTTCAGACCCTGCTTTGCTAGGGGTTGCAACAGCAACAGATGGCTGTGGAGCAACAATTGATGCTGTAGATATTAGTTTTGCAGATAATAATACTGGTTTAACACTTTGTGGTGGTACAACAGGTGTAATCGTTAGGTCTTGGACAGCGTCGGCTACCGCAGCTTGTGGAGGCGACCTTACAGGAAGTCAATCTATTACAATAGAAGATACAACTCCACCTGTTATCAACTGTCCAGCAGATGTTTACTTAGGTGTAAATCCAATTACATCAGGAGGTATTCCTGACAATATACCAGATGCTGCTGATGCTATTGCAAATGGCGAAGTTAGTGCAGTAGATGGTTGTAGCACAACTACAATTATCTTTGTTAGCGATGAAGTTAGTTTAGTAAATTGTGTAACTACAATTACTAGAACTTACGAAGCCATGGATGATTGTGGTAACACAGCACAATGTACTCAAATGTTTACATTTATCAATGACATGGATAATGATGGTATTTGTGATGAGGAAGACAGTTGTCCAATGGTTATGGGACAAATTGGCGATCCTTGTTCAAGTGGAACACCATGTGTTGTGAATGAAACTATACAAGATGACTGTAATTGTGGTGGTGGTAGTGCTGGAAACATTGGTGGTACTCCATTATCAGGTAATCCAAATACTTATGATGGTGATGGTGGAACAGCTCCATTTGGCTACAATATTCAAGAAATTGAATTATACGGTGGCAATTTACCTTATAGCCTTGTTTGGGATAAAGATGGTTATGTAAGAACAACTATCTATTACACAACTTTTGACCTTGATGATGATGGTATTTTCGAAACTGAAGGTGCTGTAATTAGTATTGTTTATGCTGACGATGCTGCTTGGTGTGTAACTGCTTCTGATGTAGGTGGTTGTGATACTTCAGATGGTGTACAATTAATCTATTGTAGTTCAGACAATGATGATGTTTTAAATATTATTGCTGATAGCATGACTCCAGATGATAGCGAAGAGGGCGAAATGGGTACTGGTTCTATTGATATTACTGTAGCTGGCGGCGGCGATGCTTGTATGCCTTATGCTTATGAGTGGTACTACCAAGATGGTACTTTTGTAGGCGACATGGAAGATATTACAGGTCTTGATGCTGGTTGGTACACAGTTATTGTAACTTGTGCAGATGGTTCTGACGAAACTACTGGTTGGTTCTATGTAGAGCCAGATAGACGTGGTAGAGGTAAAGGTTTAGCAAATGAACAATCTGTTAAAGCTTATCCAAATCCATTTACTAGCACTACAACTATTGAGTTTAGCAACGGATTGAACGAAAAAGTAAATGTTTCTGTCTTTAGCTTAGACGGCAAATTAGTAGCTGAATTATTCGATGGCACAGTAGAGGCTAACGAAATTTACAATGCTCAATTTGACGCTAACAATGCAGTAGCAGGTGTTTACATCGTACAATTGACTACTGAAAGTGGTCTTACTAAACGTGACAAAGTGGTTCTTGTAAAATAGAATAACGCTTAGTTATAAAATAAGATATAAAACCCCATCAGCAATTTTTGTTGATGGGGTTTTTGTTTTTTTTTACCAAAAAAATAACTATTGGTCAATGTGAGGTAATTAGCTTTTTTGTCTCATCAAAATTTATTATTTTGCAAACCAACTTAGATAAGTTATTTCTAATGAGTATCTACACAAAAATAACATGACATTTCGTTGAACCTAATGCCTTGATTATCAATGCGTTAGTAATGAAACGACTGTTTATTAAATAGTGCTTGGCACTTATATCACTAAAAGCAAATGTTTGAAGATGGCAAAGCGAAAACAACAAACAATAAAAAATAAAAAGCAAAATAAAGTAATACCAACTTGGCAAGAACCAAAAACTTTATTTTTGCTACTCGGCATTTTGCTACTTACCTTTGTGGCATTTTGGCCATCACTTCAAAATGGCTTTACAAATTGGGACGATACTTATTATGTGACTCAAAATACACTCATTAAAAGTTTATCTTTCGAACACCTAAAAGGTATTTTTACAACTTCCGAAAGGTCGCTTTATCACCCTTTTACGATGTTATCGTTTGCTCTAAATTATCAAATGGACGAACTCAATCCATTTACCTATCACTTTACAAACCTCTTGTTTCATTTACTCAATACTTTTTTAGCCTTCTATTTTGCTTATCTTATTAGCGGAAAGCAAACCACAATAGGACTTATTACAGCCGTTTTGTTTGGCATTCATCCTATGCACGTTGAGTCGGTGGCTTGGGTTTCGGAGCGGAAAGATGTGTTGTTTACTTTTTTCTTTTTAGCTGCTGCAAGTGCCTATTGGCATTATACAAATAGCAGAAAATCAAGAACTTATATATTAGCATTATTGTTTTTTATTGCAGCACTCTTCTCGAAAGCTACTGCTGTTACCTTGCCTTTAGTATTGTTGTTGCTTGATTATTTTAAGGGTAGAAAGTGGAATGTACAAGCTATTGTAGAAAAAATTCCATTCTTTATTTTGTCAGTTATTTTCGGTTTACTGACCATCAAATATCAGTCGCAAGGAGCTATTGGTGCTTTAGAAGAATATTCTTTTTTGGAGCGAATGATGTTTGCGTCCTATGGATTTGTTATGTATATCATCAAATTTCTTTTGCCCTTCAATTTATCGGCTTTTTATCCTTATCCTGCTACCGAAAATATGCCTTTTTTCTTCAAAATTGCACCATTATTCGCTATTTCGATAGTTGCTTTAGCTATTTTTTCGCTCAAAAAAACAAAGATTATTGCTTTTGGACTTGCTTTTTATGCAATGACTGTTTTTCTAACCTTGCAATTTGTATCAGTTGGAGGAGCTGTTATGGCAGATAGATATACTTATGTGCCTTATATTGGCTTATCTTTTATTGTCGCTTATTATTTGAATGAACTTTTTAGTACAAAGCAAAAAAGGAATGAGAATTTAAAAAATATCGCTTTTGTTACTTTAGCTATTACTGTTTTTGCTTTTAGTTATATTACTTTTGAACGTTGCAAAATTTGGAAAAATAGCGAAACGCTTTGGAGTGATGTGATTGAAAAAAACGAAAATGTGCCTTATGCTCACTACAATAGAGGCATTTTTCGGCACTATGAAACAAAAAAATATGATGGTGCTATGAATGATTATAGCAAAGCAATACAGCTAAAAAAAGATTATGGCGATGCTTATTACAATAGAGGAGCATTATATTATTATCAGAAAAAAGATAGCGAGAATGCTTTGAAAGATTACACGAAGGCCGTGGAACTCATGCCCAAAAAAGCTGAAATTTTGCATACAAGAGGTATGTTATATCATTATACTTTAGAAAAATATGACTTAGCTTTAGCCGACTACAATCGTGTTATGGAGCTAGACAACGGCTTAGATAAGGCATACAATAATCGAGGAACGCTCTATTTTAATAAAAAGAAAGAATATGACTTGGCTTTGAAAGATTTTAATGTAGCCATTCGTCTAAACGATAAAGATGGCCAATATTTTATGAATCGGTCTTATGCCAATTACTTTAAAGGCAACAAAGATGCTGCTTTGAAAGATGCTTCGCAAGCCAAAAAGTTAGGTTTTGCGGTGCAAGATAGTTATGTCGAAAAGGTAAAAGCACTTGAAATAGAGAAATAAAAGTATAAATAAAATGTTGGCACTTACTTAAAAAAAACAAGCAGCAAAACATTATGGAATTTATCGAAAAAAAAGCATTTTATATTACCATATTATCGGTTTTGGCCATTGGAATATTCATTTTCTGGGATTTTCTAGTCTTTCAAAGCCTATATTTATTTACCGACATTGGCAGCGATACTTTGAACATTCGCTACCCAAATATGATGCACAAAGAACACTATATAGCTACTGATGGTTGGCTCGTGAAATGGTCATTTTTCAAAGGCATGGGCGAAAATGCTTATACAGGCATTGCTTTCAACCCAATTGCATGGCTATCGCTCTTGCTTTTTGGCACTTTGGAAGTAGCAGAACGATTGGTATATGTTGAGTTTTTAAAAATCGTATTAATAGCTATTTGTTTTTATAACTATCTGAAAACCATAGAGTTATCAAATTATACAGCCATTGTAGGTACACTTTTATTTACCTTTTCGGGCTACATTATTGTAGGCGGAACTTGGCATACGCATTCTAGTATTATATTATATGGCGTGTTTTTGCTTTTGGCTTTCGAAAAACTCTTGAAACAAAATGTATGGCCTTTATTTCCTTTAGCCGTTTATTTTATAGGTGCTAGTGCATATTTATATTTGCTAGGAATAGGCTTGATTGTGTATGCAAGTTTTCGCATAATAGACGAAAAAGGCTTCGATTTTAAAAGCATTGGTATTTTGGTAGGCAAAATGGCTGCTTTTACAATTTTAGGTTTGGCACTCGATGCTTCGGCTATGTACTCAAAAATAGAAAGAGTAGTAGATAGTCCTCGTGTGAGTGGCACAGCTTCCTTAGTTCCAAAGCTTTCGGAAATGCCTATGTTTGGCTTAGAAGAACCGTTGCATTATCTGACGCTTGTTACTCGCTTTTTGGGAAATGACTTTTTGGGAAATGGAAATAGTTATTTGGGTTGGCGAAATTACCTCGAAGCACCTTTATTTTATTGTGGATTGCTTACTTTATTGTTATTTCCACAAATTTTGGTACAGCTAAAAGGAAAAAAACGCTTATTATATATCACTTTTTTAGGCTTTTGGCTTGTTTTGCTTATTTTTCCATATTTTCGTTATGCTTTTTACCTGTTTATGGGTAACTATTACAAAGGTTCGCTGTCTTTATTTATACCAATTAGCTTTTTGTTTTTTGCTATGCAAGCTTTAAATACGATTCAAAAAACAAAAAAAATCAATGTTATTGTTTTAGCAAGCAGCTTGTTTGTTTTGTTAATCATTTTGTTTTTTCCATATAAAACGGAGATAGATACTACTTTGCGTAATGTGAGCGTTATATATCTGCTTTTATATGCAGCACTATTGTACATATATAGTTTTGGAAAATATCAGCAAGAAATTTTGATTGGCATTCTGGCACTTGTTGTATTAGAAGTAGGCTACAATGCTCATCAGACTATCCATAAAAGAGAAGTTTTGGCAGCAGCAAGTTTACAACAAAAAACAGGCTACAACGATTTTACGGTAGAAGCTTTAGATTATTTGAAAAAAGAAGATAATACATTTTTTAGAATAGACAAAGACTACTCATCTACTCCTGCAACTGACCATAAAAGCATCAATGATGCACAGGTTCAAGGATATTATAGTACATCTTGTTATTCTTCTTTTAACCAAAAATATTACATTCGCTTTTTGCAAGCAGTAGGTATTATTGGAACAGAAATAGAAAGAGAAACACGCTGGGCACCAAATCTGGCTTCCAATCCATTGTTGCAAACCTTTGCTAGTGTAAAATATAATTTGAGTAAAAGTGAAGAGCCATTTTATTCGAGTTATGGCTATGCAAAAGAAGTAGCAACTTATGGCGATGTAAAAGTGCTGGAAAATAAATATGTGCAGCCACTTGGTTTTACTTATGATAAGTATATTACAAAAAAAGAATTTGACAAATTAGAAAATGGCACTAGAAAAGGAATTGCACTTCTAAATAGTTTCGTTATTGAAGAAACAGAAGTGCAAAAATATCCTGATTTTTCAGCATTTGAGACCGATAGTATTGTAGCAGATTATGGACATGAGCATTATTATAAAGATGTGTATGAAACTGACAAAGATTCTTTGCAAATAGAAAGTCATAACAATAATAATATTGTTGGAGAAATAACTTTAGACAAACCCAAATTGTTATTTTTCTCTATTCCTTTTGATGAAGGTTGGCAAGCTATCGTTGATGGAAAAAAAGCAGATTTGCAACTTGTCAATATCGGTTTTATGGGTTTGCCACTCGAAAAAGGACAACACAAAATCAGTTTAGCTTTTGTTCCGCCATATAGCCGTTTAGGAATAGGCATTGGCATCATAGCTTTGGGTATTTATCTTTTAATGAGTGCATATTGGTATCGTAAAGTGTATCAAAAAAAGGCTAAAACTGTGAAAACATAAATAGTCACAACAACCTAATGTCTTATTGATGCTAATAATAGAATGTTTTTTTATAAATTTTATGAGTAAACAAAAGACATATTAAATCATGTGTAGCATTTAATGTATTTTTTTTAGCGTGTTTAAAAAAAAGCAACCGAAAATAATTAAATTTAAATAAAAACAAATATCTTTGCAGCTAGACTGTTTAGGTAAAAATTTTACTTTTCTATATAAAAAAAAAAAAATGAAACAATTAATTTGCACTACTGCTATTATCGGCAGCTTATTGTATTTTAACCCTATGTTTGCTCAAGATAATACTGCTTCACTAGAAGACAAGGCAGAGCAAACAGTAAACCAAATGAATGAAAAACTTTCGTTAAACCAAGAGCAGTATGACCAAATTTATGAGATTACACTTAGAAATTTGGAGAAAAAAACAGATATAAAAAAACGTAATAAGGAGAGGCTAACCAACATTCAAGATGTATTGAGTGATGAGCAAAAAGCGGCTTATTCAAGTAGCAAAAAAGGAAAAAATAAAAAAGGGCAAAGCAAAGAAGAAAAAGCTAATGATATTGCAGATAAAATGCAAAAAGAGCTAAAGCTAACAAAGAGTCAACGCAGCAAACTTTATGATTTGACTATCAAAAATATGACTGCACAACAAAAAATGGCTGAAAAGAAAAAGAAAGCAGCAGCAAGTGGCAAAGCAGATAAAAGTGACAAAGAAGCTTTTGCTGCCGAACAAGCAAATCTTAAAAAAGAGCATAATTCTGCACTAGACAATATTTTGTCTGCGGAACAACGCCAAAAGTTAAAAGATTCGCAAAAGAAAAAACGTGCAACTACTTCAGAAGGACGTGCTACTGAATTTACAGAGCTTTTGAATAAAAAAGTAAATCTTACCAAATCTCAATATCAAGAAGTATATAATATCAACTTGGATTATTTGAAGTTTGAAGAAAAAACGCAAGCAGAATTAAGTGGTACAAAAGGCAAGATGGAAAAAATCTTGAATGAAGAGCAAAGAGTAATTGCTAAAAAAGCAAGTGTAGCCAAAAAGAAAAATGCAGCAGCTAAAAAAAAGAAAGGTAAAAAACGCAAAAAACGCTAAATATTACTAAAAACTATTTTTTTTGCTCAAAAAAACAACATTTAAAAAATAGCCTGAAAACCTATTCGTTTTCAGGCTATTTAAATTAAGTAATGATGAAAATTAGTGTGAATATCTAAGTGCCAGTCTTTTTTCTAATATTATCATTATTTTTTCGCATAAACCAAAAAACTTTCATAACTGTTTAGGTGTGGGTTTTTTAGCCAAAATTGCCACAACGTAAATAGTTACAAACTTTCTATAAAAAATTAAAACGGTACAAATGAAAAAAATAAACTTACTACTCTTATTTTTGACCATAACAAGTCTAACTTTTAGTATGGGTTGCAGTAGCGGAGCAGCTGCTGACGCAAATAAGTATGAAATTGTCAAAACAGGCAAGGAAGGTGTTTTAGTGATGGACAAACAAACATCTGAACTCTTTACTTATCAAAAAGGAAGCTGGGCAAGTTTAGGTAAAAGTGACAAGGCCAAATCGTGCAATGTCGGTAAGTTTACTTATATCAGCCAAAAAGCTAATAATAGACATTTGATACTTGACCAAAAAATAGGCGAAGTTTTGGCCTATAAAGATGGAAAATGGCAATCTTTGGGTGCGCCTGTTAGTGCTGGTGCTTGCAATGATAACCACAATTTTGCAGCTATTAGTAAAGATGGTTCTGGCTTAGTTTTGTTTGACCAAATAAGTGGTGATGTATTTCGCTTTCAAAAAGAAGCATGGGCAAAAGTAGGCAACCCAGCAAAAGGAACAAAATCCAAAAAAAGCGTTACTAAAATGAAACCATCGAAAAAAGGAAGCAAAAAATCAACGACTACTGAAATCAATGAAAATGATGAAACAAAAATAGACGAAGTAGAACTAAACGAAACAATTGAAGCAGAAGGAGAAGCTGACGATTTTGAGTTTGACACTGAATAATAAGTTTCTAATAAACATTCAAACAAATTTGCCTACAAATTTTGGAAATTAATACACTTGCTTTCAAAATTTTAGATGTGATTTTTTTTGTAATATTTAGAACTTATAGACAACTATTTACTTCTTTTATAAAAATACAACTAATATGATTATTACAAAAGATTATGTGCTACTCAATTTTCCCAAAACAGGTTCTACTTTTGTTCGAGAAACACTCAAAGAATTATACTATCGGCGAGGAGGACTTGTCAATAAATTAGCACTAGCTACAGGTCTCGACAAATGGCAACCGATGCAAAAGGCATTATCGGCTGAGTCGAGGCTAGAAACTTTTTTGGTAAAGCGTAATATTAAATCAAATAATCATTTTGAGGAATTATGGCTTCCTATTGCCTATGATGCACAATATATTAGTGGTGTAACCGAAGAAAGAAAATATATACACGGTATTTTTTCTCAAATACCCGTACAACATCGTCAAAAACCTATTTTGGGAATTATCAGAAACCCTTATGATAGAGTTGTTTCTATGTATGAATATCGAGCGTGGGCTAGATTTCCTTATGACAATACAGGAGCATTGAGAGAAGAATATCCACAATTTCCAAATTTAAACTTTGAGGAATATTTTGAGATGGCTACAAAATATGGGTTACGCTCTCTCACAAAGCATAAAACCATCAAGGCAGATGTTGGCATGCAAACGCTCAGTTTTATTAAGTTTTATTATGAAAACCCAGATGAAATTTTTGAGAAGCTAACAGATGAATATATTGATAGTGGTGAATTTATGAATGATTTGCCCAAAAATATTACCTTTTTGCGTACCGAAAATCTTAACCAAGAGTTGTATGACTTTTTGAGAAACCATAATCATTCTGAGAAAGAATTGCGATTTATTTTGGAAAAAGCGAAAATAAATGTTACCAAAAGTCGAAAAAAGAAAAAATGGGAAACTTATTTCTCTCCAGAAATGAAAGCCAAAATTCGACACCGTGACAGAATGTGGTTTATGCTATTTCCTGAGTATGACGAATAAAAAAATGAAAGGCTGTTTAGATGTTAAAAATCTAAACAGCCTTTTTTATATGTAAACCTTATTGAGGCAAAATAAATTAATAATTGTTATTTTCGTTTTGCAAAAAATAGTAGGACTAAACTTTTGGCCAAAAAATGCTACAATAGATATTTATTCT
>JBMZCV010000057.1:0-26909 GCA_049613665.1 Chitinophagales bacterium
ATCTTGTGTTTCATTATCTATATTGACTACATATATGTTTGATAAATTATTGCCTACACTTGCTAAACCTGTGATTAAAAAATCGCCTAAACTATTTTCCAATAACCCTAAACCTCTATTAACTGTTTGAGCTAATCCATAATGTTTATCCCATTCTAAGATACCTAAACTATCAAATTTCATCAAATACACGTTGCTATACCAATAATCTGATACACGCTTAAATGCAGCAAAAGCAAAACCATTATCATTAGTTCGTATCAAAGTTCCAAAACCACTAATAAAAAAACCTTCTAAATTTATGTTATAGCGTCTTTCCCATATTAGTTCCATATTCTGATTAAAAGCAATTAGCTGCAATCCATTTATATCAGTTTCTACATTAATATCATAATAAGCATTAGCAACAATAAAAGAACTATCAGTATATTCTAAAATATTAGTTCCATTGCTATAATATTCATCGTCTGGCGTATAAAATGTGTTTTGAGCATCAACAAAAAGTGTAAGCACTAAAGATAATAGTATGATTATTTTTTTCATTAAAGCTTAATGTTTCATATAAAAGCAGTAGTCTTTTTTACAGACTACTGCTTCTAAAAATAAAATAATTTATTTGATAATTACTAATTTGTTTTGGCTCAAAACCATAGCATCGGCATTTTGAATCGCACATAAGTAAATTCCTGCTTCCAATGTTTCTGTATTTATTAAAGCATTTCCATGATGCAAATCTTGTATTTTGACTATTGCACCATCTATGCTATAAATTACTGCTTTTAGGTCGCTCGCTTGTTCCATTCCGTTGTAAGTTACAAATACTTGTTCTTTCGCTGGATTAGGCACTAAATTCATATTACTTATCGTAAGACTTGCCTTAGAGCTATGCCATTTGCCTGTTGAAGGAATGATAATAGGCATTGCTGCTTGTCCATAATTTTCGTCAATGAAATTTAAAATATTACGAGCATAAATAGCTTGTGTTGTTTGACTACTCGCAATGTCTTCGAGTGCTGTTGTTTCTCCATTTGTCAGTTCAGCATAGCTTCGGTTGCTTGTTCTTAGCCTTAATTGTAGCTCTTGTAGTTGCACAAATTGCTGTTTTTTCAATTCATCTTGCGGAAGAAGAGATAATACTTCGGCAGCCTTATCGTAGCGGCCATATTTGATTTGCAAGCGTACTTTTTGCCAAGCGGCTTGTTCTCTATCGCTTTGTTCCAACAAATTGATAGCTTCGTCAATATTTCCGCTTTTTTCATACTCTTTTACACTTCCTTTCAAGGCTACGGCTAGCTTATATTCCAAATACGATATATCTTCGGTCAGTGCTTTATAAGCAAAACTGCTTTCTTCGTGAGTAGCTCGAATATTTTTGAGATTGTCAATTTCTGTTTTCAAATCAAATAAATATTCCTCACAAGGCGGATTAGGACATTCATCACTCACATCATTCGGAAAGCAAAGTTCATTAAAATCAGTGTCGTGTTCAGTTTTAGTATAATTTGCTCCTGCATCATAAATTGGTATATAATCTAAATTGCGATGGTGTAAATAGCTGAATATTGCTGTATTGCCTTGAGTATGTATATGCGTATTCGGATTAAAGTAAGTGCTAAACTTATTACTAGCAGGAGCATTAGGATCGTTTGATATATAAATTCCCTGCTGTGGATGTATGCTACCATCTACTGCTTCGGTTCCATTGATAACAAGATTGTAGGCTGAATTAATATTTTCGTTACACTTTATTTTCAAGCCCAAGTTGTTTTGCGAAGCATATATGCTATTGTAAATATTTGTAAAGGTATTTTGAAAAATTTCAGATTCATCATTATCTGTTTGCATATATACGATACCTGTATTAGCATTCGCAGTTGTTGTTTCGCTAAAATGATTAAACTTAGCTTTTGTCTCTTTACTACTTTCATTATATAAACCTACTGTATTTTGGCTAAAATCGTTTCCTACAATTTCAGCATCATCAGCACCAGCCACATATACGCCTATCACACAGTTTGAAAATTGATTGGCAGTATTTGCATTATAGTTCGTAGCTTCTGCCTGTCCGATGTTTAAGTCCGTAAGTGTTCCGCCGTTTGTTGCGGATATGCCTATGGTAAAGTCTGTAAAGCTATTATTTTTTGGAAGATTGTAGCCTGCATCTACGCTATAAATGCCATAGTCACTGCCGCCGCCTGTACCTACAAAGTCGCAGGCATCAAAGGTAATACCATGAGTGTCCCACATGCTTACATACGGTTTTGGCAGTTCTTCGTCGCTAGTGAAACTGCAATTGCGAAACTGACTGTAATTTTGGTGAGCATAACGCATAAATTCTACCGCTCGTCTGTTGTTGGTAAAAGTGCTATTTTCGGCATATACGATACCACCGTAATAATTGCTATCGCCACCACTTTCTCGTTTTTTCGTTGTAATAGACGAGCCTGCATTTTCTATGATAGCATCATTTTTTAGAATAACTACTCCAGGCCCATTAGCATCTAAGTTTAAGTTTTCGTAGTCTGCTACCGTAAGATTTTCTACATTGTTAGTGCCAAATAAAGTGTTGTGTGCGATATTGCTTTTTCCGTGAACTTCGATGCCTTGCCATCTTTTGCCATCGCAAATATTAGTGATTAAACCGCCATCAACAATTAGTTTTGCACCACGTTCTACTATTATTTTGCTTTGATGAGGCATACGCACACCACATTCAATGCTTAATGTAGCACCAGATTTTACAACAATATCTTGATACATTCTAATATCAAAATCCCAAACTTCTGAATTTGTTATTTCGTGAGGGCGACTGCTGTTATAAGGGCAGTCTTCTACAAAATATCTAGCGTTGGTAAATGCCAAAGCTCTCTGCATAATGCCTGCCTGCATAGGCGAGATATAGTTATTACTTTTGTAACCTCCCATTAAATTGTTGGTATAACGGTCATCTGGAATATCTATATTTGGATGATTCCAATCAGCTAAATGAGCACAATCACTAGGAGAGGCATATACATCTGACAAATACTCAAAGTCATTTTCATCACAGATAGCCTCACCAACATCGTTTGCTCCATTATAAGTGTGTCTTAATCCTAAAATATGTCCTAATTCGTGAGCTAATAAATGTGCTTTTCCATGAGCACCTTCAATTCCTCTAAATATGACAATTTCAGGCAAATACTCTAAATTTGAATAACTTGCACTAGGAGCAGCACCGCCAACATTGGGATTATTGTCTTGCCAAATTCCTGCTACCCAATATACATTTACATATCCAGACATATTGAAATTTGGATTATTAGTTATTACTGTTTGACCCAAAATATCTTCTATACTTGCTGCCGTATGAGCCTCATTATTTTGATAGAAAAAAATGCGTTCTTCACCTTCCTCGCCCAAACTAAAAGTAATTCTAGTATCAAATTCAGGCAATTCATCTTCAGGAGCAAGAATAGGATCACTTGGATTAGACAAGTCTTGAGCGGCCGCCCAAAAAAGTGAACCATCATATTTTCGGTTTGTTCGAGTAAGAATATCTAAAAGTATGGCTCTATCTTCTGGCGTATCTTCCCAATGATTAGGATTATTAGGGTCTTCTGACTGAAAAATATGAAATGCCAATTTCAAAGTTTTGCGTGGCGTATCTTTCAAAGGAGTGCTGCCGTCAGGTATCCAATTAGATTTGTCGCCATAAAAAGGTTCATCGTCAATAATATTATTATTGCTTCCTGTACCTTCCCCATTTATACCACACGGATAATAGCGATATGCAAGATTGCTATTTGGGTCTGGGTCGCCATTGTCAAGTACCACACATATATCTTGTGCATTTACCCCCCCCCATCATAACAATTAGATTAATTAAAACTAAAAATAATTTTTTCATGATTAAAACATTTAATAAAAGATTAAAAAAAAGTGTTTGGTATCTAAGAAAAAGACAAAGCAACGCCCTTAGACTTTGCCGAAAGTCTTTTAGTATTAAAATGTTATGTAAGTAAGTTATTGTAAAAAAAAGTAGTAACAAGTGTTAGTAAAACACTCAAAAAAGAAGCGATGTCTGTGTAAGTATTTATTTTTTAGGTTTTGAAAAATGTAAAATCTTTTGGTTTCAACGAATATAAAATATTTTTGTTAGAAATGCAAGCTTATTACTGCTTTTTGTTTATTATTTTTTAGGGAAATGTTATAACTTTACTTTTCAAAAAAAACATAAAAGCTTGATTATCAAACAATTATGTCAAATATTTAGAACATAAATTAGCCAACAAAAAAAGGGCATTTCTAGTTGTAGAAATGCCCTTTTTCTGAAAATATTTTCATTTTGCATCAAAAAAAAAACTACATCTTAGTCTTCACATCTAAAGCATCACGCAAGCCATTTCCCAACAAATTGAAAGCCAACACCAAAACCAAAATAGCAAGTCCCGGAATAATCGCTAAAAACGCCTTGCTCGTGCCGACATACGCATAATATTCGTTCAACATCGTACCCCACGAAGGAGCAGGCGGCTGCACGCCAATACCCAAAAAGCTCAAACCAGCTTCTATAATGATAGCCGAAGCGAAATTTGCTGCCGTAATCACCACAACAGGCCCCACGATATTCGGCAAAATATGGCGAACGATAATGCGAAAGTTATTGAAACCCAAGCTATAAGCCGCTTCGATATATTCTTTCTCTCGCACACTCAAGACCTGCCCACGCACAATACGAGCAATTTCTACCCACATCGTCAGACCAACAGCCAAATAAATTTGCCAAAACTCACGTCCAAGCGTCAAAATAAGTGCGAAAACCAACAACAATAAGGGAATAGACCAAAAAACATTGATGAGCCACATAATAAAATCATCGGTGCGGCCACGAAAATAGCCAGCTATCGAACCTAATGTTACGCCAATGAGGAGGGAAATCAAAACGGCCATTAGACCAACCGACAAAGACACTCGCACACCGAGAATTAAGCGGCTCAAATTGTCACGGCCAAACTTATCTGTACCGAGCAAATAGCGTTTTTTCACAATCAAATTTTCTTTCACTTCTTTTTGCAAAAAGCTCAAATCTGCGGTTTGTTGCTTGCCATCAATGTCTATAAAACTCACTTTTTGGCCCAAAAGCTGCACATTTGCGTCAGAAGCCAGAGGAAAAACCACATCTACTAGCGAAATAGTATCTTTTTCGGCAGAAGCCGCACCACCCAAAAATGGCTGAACGATAATGTTTGCACCTTCAATTTGGTAGCCTTCCATCGGCACTTGCTGATATTTATTTTGGCGGCCAGAAGCTACTAATTTCAAAAAACCTTCTTTTTCTATCGGTCTATTTTTGTGCTTTTGCAACATCTGCACCGAAAAGTTGGGCGATTGTGTCGCTATTTCTAGCACTTGTTCATTAGCATTTGGCGTAGAATCTGGTGCGATGATATGACCAAAAATCGCCACGAAAATCGCTAAAAAAATGACGATAAGACCAAAAATAGCAGGTTTGTTTTTGAATAAACGTTTGACGGCTTTCTGATTGGGCGATAAATATTTGTCTGTTTGTTCTTGTTTCATATATTTGATGGCTTAAAATTGTCGTTTTTGTCTATGTGCTAAATCCTGAAAAATAACGGCACGCCCTGTTAGTTGCTGGTGATAACACACAGCAACGGCAGGCGTTTTCGTTTTTTTAATAAATTAGAATTGCTACAAAGAAAGTGAAATTAATTTGATAACTTTGCGAAGCAATACTTTTTTAAACAAAATTTTAGACATACTATTTCTCAAAGAAATAGTATGTCTAAAATTTTGTTTAAAATCTCTGAAAAATATCTTGCTTTGTGCAAAAATACAATTTTATAGCGTTTTTTACGCAAAAAAAAGAACTTCGTCAAACATTAAAAATAAAATATCTACTTGTGAAAACTAACACACTGATTTTCAAGGCGTTAGCAAATCAAATAGGCTATATTAATTAGTGCTTGGCACTTCGCATCAAACTTACATGAAACAACAAACTTTTCCTCCTATTACGGCTTCACATTTCTACTCGCTCATGCTCGGAATTGTAACCGATAAGCGACAAGAACAATATCATCACAAGCTTTTTGAGCTAAACGCTGTTTATACGCTTTTGCTAAAACAATTGACTAAAAAAGAACAGCAATTTTTTGCAACGGCTTATTCTCGTTCTATTTTTGTGTTCGATTATTTTCGTGTGCCGCAAAATATTGTCAAACCTTTGTTTCGTCTTGGTGCCTTGATGCGTGAATTGTTTGTAGATGAAAATTATCCTATTTCTGAATTGCAGTATGTAGAAGCCGTTTCAGCAGTCGCAAATGCCGTTTGTTATTTTTCTAATGAGCCTATTCCGCAACAAGTTACAGCCGTTTTCGCTCATTTGGAACAAGAGGAAACAAAAAACATTGAAAATGAAACAGCCGTTATTGAAAAAGATGTCGATTTTTTGCCAATCGTAGCTTTGCATATTAGCGAAATGCTGAAAACGGAAGACGATAAACCGTATTTCAAAATCATAGGGCAGGCAGAAGGCATTGGAAAAGTTTGCATTTTTGTTTGGGAAAAAATGAGCTATTTGCAGAAGCTTGTTTGGAAATATGCACGTATCAATTTTACAAACTTAAAATCGAAAATCAATAAGGAGGAAACAGCCGAAAGCAAGCTGATTTATTACACAACAGCGACAACACTTATCACGCTTGACCCAGATTTTTTGGTAGATGCCTCTGTGATTGCGATGTGTCGCCTGCGATATTCTGTCAATCCGATTTGGAATTTGCTGGGCAATTTTACATCTATGTTGGCCAATTTTTACACCCTGCGAGGAAATATGGTCAATGATTATTTAGATAGATATTTGATTGACAACCGCACTTCGCCGCAAGAACTTTTTGCTCAAAGTATTCAAAACAAACCACTTTTAGCACTTTTGTTCACTCACGAAGACGAAAGCAAGGTAATAAAAGAAGTTGCTGCCCACTTTTTGACCATAGAACACGATTTTGTACGAAATTACAAACAACATGATTTATCGCTAGAACCTACTTTTTTGTCGGAAAAATACGGTTTGCGTGGCCGCCTTGATGTGTTGGTAGAATACGAAAAAGAACCGTATCGCAAAGATGTCATTGAGCTAAAAACCAGCAAAGACCCGCAAAATTATAGAATGCCTATTTATCCAAAAGATGCTTTGCAGGCTGTTTGTTATAACTTGTTGATAAGTGCCACCAACCCAGATTTTACGATTAGTAGTGCCATTTTATATTCGAGTGCAGCACCGAGTCAAAACCCTTTGCGAAATGCTCCAAACACTATCACACATCAACGACAGGCTTTGTTTATTCGCAATTGCATTGCTTATTATTCCTATAAACTCACGATTGAGCCAGAACGCATTTTGAAGTTTATTGATGAAAAATATTTTAAAGCAAATGGCCTTTGGGATAGCCAAAAATTGGAAATTCGACATTTTAGAAGCGTTATTTATAGAGCTTCAGAAGTAGAAAAAGCATATTTTTATAATTTTGTTAAGTTTATAGCCAGAGAATATCGTTCTGCAAAAGTAGGAAACAATAATCAGCGAACAAATGAGGGTTTTGCGACACTTTGGAATCAGAGTTTGAAAGAAAAAGAGTTGAATTATAAGGTGTTGGCTTATCTCAAATTTGAGAAAACAGTAGTGCAAAATGGCCGTAAAAATTTATTTTTCAAAAAAACGAAAGATAAAACCATACCTATTTCTACTTTTCGTCAAGGCGACTTTATTTTATTGTTTCCGCAAACTGTCGAAAATTCTTTGCAGCCAACACAGCATCAAGTTATAAAAGGTACGATTCAAGAAAATGGCGATGATTATCTCATTATTTCGCCTTTGAATCAATTTATGAAAGAAAGTTATTTCACAAAATTCAAATATTGGGCATTGGAAGCAGAGCTTTTTGAGCTAGGTTTTAGAGCGATGTACCAATCTTTACACCAATTTTTGAGCCTTTCGCCTAAGAAAAAAAATCTTTTGCTCGGACTCACGCCACCACAAACCATTGTGCCGAATTTTCCATTTATCGCACCGCCAGATATAGTTTTGAAAGACAAACAAAAAGAAATTTTGGCAAAAGCATTGTCTGCAAAAAATTATTTCTTGCTGCAAGGCCCTCCAGGAACAGGCAAAACGAAAGTGATGTTGCGGACTTTGGTAATGAATTTGTTGCAAAACCCAGAAGAGAAAATCCTTTTGCTTGCTTACACCAATCGTGCCGTAGATGAAATGTGCGAAGCCTTGACACTCATTGAGCCGCAGCCGCCATTTATTCGTTTGGGATATAGTCATTCCACCGTTCACACCGATGCTCTGCTCTCTCGAAAAGCAAAAAACAAAAGCTTGCATGAAGTTAGAAAATCCATTTTGACGCATCGAATTTATGTTTCTACCGTTATTACTTATTTGCGAAGCCCAGAGTTGCGATACAAAATGCGTTTTACAACAGCGATTGTCGATGAAGCTTCGCAATTGTTAGAGCCGCAAATTGTCGGTATTTTGGGAAAAGTGCAGCGTTTTATTCTCATTGGCGATGAAAAACAATTGCCAGCCGTTGTGACACAAAGCGAAGATGGCGTGCATACTGATTCGCCTTTGCTACATGACATTGGCATCAAGGATTTGTGTGTGTCGATGTTTGAGCGAATGCTGAAAAATTGTAAAGAAAAAGCGTGGCATCATGCCTACGATATGTTGGAACATCAAGGCAGAATGCACCAATTGATACAAGATTTTCCGAGCCAACAATATTATGCAGGTAAGTTGCAGCCGTTTTTGCCACAGCAATATGCCGAAATGTCCGATTATTCGCCTTACCATTCCGATTTTATGAAAGCAGTTTTAGGCGAAAATCGGTTGGTGTATATAAAAACAAAAAGCGAAAATAAGCGAAATGTCAATTTGGAAGAAGCAAAAATTACGAGTTGGCTTATCAAAGAAATACGAAAAATGTGGGGCGACAAGTTTTCGAGCAAAACGCTAGGCGTAATTACACCTTATAGAGCTCAAATTGCAGAAATCAAGAGTCAATTGCCACAAATTTGGCGAGAAGAAGTGACGGTAGATACAGTTGAACGTTATCAAGGTAGTCAGCGTGACATTATCATCATTTCGATGGCCGTAAATCATGTTCAACAACTCGATTTACTGCACGTTTTGAGCGAAGACGGCACAACAGACAAAAAACTAAATGTAGCTTTGACTCGTGCAAAACAGCATCTTATTTTGATTGGCTGCGAATCTATTTTGCAAGAAAGTCCAATTTATAAGCCTTTGCTTGATTTTTATAGCAAAAATGGCAAAATTATTACTGATACAAGTGCGGTTTTTGCAGAAAAAACGACAGCTATTTTTTAAGCCAAAAGATAGAATTTAAACAGTCTCTAAGATTCAAAGCATTACACCTCTATTTTATATGCAAAATATATCAACGCATAAAATGATGTAAGTATATTGTTTTGTGTCTTTTTTCCTTCAAAAAAATAAGTATTAGAAATGACATATTTCTAAAACAACGATAGCCTATAATTTTTTATATTTGACACTTTTGGCTAGAAAAACATGTCATTTCTTTTTTGTTATAAAAAATAGCTAACGAAAGTCCAATTTATAAGCCTTTGCTTGATTTTTATGGCAAAAATGGCAAAATTATTACTGATACAAGTGCGGTTTTTGCAGAAAAAACGACAGCTATTTTTTAAGCCAAAAGATAGAATTTAAACAGTCTCTAAGATTCAAAGCATTACACCTCTATTTTATATGCAAAATATATCAACGCATAAAATGATGTAAGTATATTGTTTTGTGTCTTTTTTCCTTCAAAAAAATAAGTATTAGAAATGACATATTTCTAAAACAACGATAGCCTATAATTTTTTATATTTGACACTTTTGGCTAGAAAAATATGTCATTTCTTTTTTGTTATAAAAAATAGCTAACAACTAAAAATTTAAAACTAAAAACTAAAAAAAATATGGCATTAAAATATATAGAATACGAAGTAGCCAACCGAATTGGCTACATTACTTTGAATCGGCCAAACAAACGCAATGCTTTCAACGAAACTTTGGTGTTGGAACTAAAAGGAGCATTTAAACTAGCAGCGAGAGATACAAAAGTTAAGGTTATTGTGTTGCGTGCCAATGGGCAAGCATTTAGTGCAGGAGCAGATTTGGCGGCACTCAAAAAAATGCAAGCCAACACTTATGACGAAAATTTGAAAGATTCTTATGCTTTGATGGAATTGTTTTCGTTCATTTATCGCCTGCCGAAAGTAGTAATTGCACAAGTAGAAGGACACGCTATTGCAGGTGGTTGTGGTTTGGCTACCGTTTGCGACATTTGTTTTTCAGTACCTGAAGCGAGATTTGGCTATACAGAAGTGAAAATTGGTTTTATTCCAGCCCTTGTTTCTGTCTTTTTGTTGCGAAAAATAGGAGAAACAAAAGCAAAGCAACTCTTGCTTACAGGCGATTTGATAACAGCACAAGACGCTTGCGATATGGGTTTAATCAATTTTGTCGAAAGCAAAGAACGCATTGCAGTAGCAGTTAATAAATATGCTCAAAAAATATGTCGTACAGCCTCTGGAACATCGCTTGGCTTGACCAAAAATATGATTTCGGAAGTTGGTGGTATGAATATCAAAGACGCTCTGAAATATGCTTCAGAATTAAATGCACGAGCTAGATCCACCAATGACTGCAAGCGTGGTGTAAGTGCTTTTTTGAATCGCCAAAAATTGATTTGGTAAGATTTTTTATTGAACAAATTACAAAACAACAGTTCGGACATTTATATGTTTTTTTAGCAAAAGTTTAAACATACTATTTTTTTTAGGCTAAGGCGACCAATATTTATCAATTGGATAGCCTTTTAAACTGAAAAATAGTATGTTTGACTTCCAAAGATGTTTTTTTATTGAACATAGTATTGTTGTAAAAAATGTCCGAACTATTGATAAAAAATATTAAAAAAACAAAAATATGTTACATCAAGAAGCTTATATTTTTGATGCCATTCGCACACCAAGAGGCAAAGGCAAAGCAAGCGGCTCACTACACGAAGTACAAGCGATAGATTTGCTCAAAACGCTATTTGTAAACCTGAAAGAAAAACACGATTTAGACACTTCACAAATAGATGATTGTGTGCTAGGTTGCGTAACACCTGTTGGTGAGCAAGGTGCTGATATTGCACGCACAGCAACACTTTATGCAGGCTGGAATTTGAATGTTTCTGGCGTTCAGCTCAATCGTTTTTGTGCTTCTGGCCTCGAAAGTGTCAATATGGCGGCTGCAAAAGTGCGTTCTGGCTGGGAAGATATGGTAGTTGCAGGCGGTGTAGAGTCGATGTCTCGTGTGAAAATGGGCATGGACGGCGGTGCAATGTTTTCAAATCCGAAAGTGAGCAGAAAACTAGCCATTGTACCACAAGGAATTAGTGCCGACCTTATCGCTACGATAGAAGGTTTTGATAGAAAAACTTTAGATTCGTTGGCTTTGCTATCGCAACAAAGGGCAGCTTTCGCAAGAGAAAATGGCTATTTCAAATCTATTGTGCCAATAAAAGACCAAAACGGATTACTGATTTTGGACAAAGACGAAATCATTAGAGGCAATAGCACACTCGAAGGTTTGGGACAACTCAATCCTGCTTTTGTGGCGATGGGCGAAATGGGTTTTGATGCCGTAGCACAGCAAAAATATACAAACATAGAACGCATACAGCATTTGCATACGGCAGGCAATTCGTCAGGTATTGTCGATGGTGCTTCTTTGGTGCTGATAGGTTCAAAAGCGAAAGGCGAGGAAATGGGCTTGCGTCCAAGAGCCAAAATTACATCGGTAGCTTTGGCTGGCGACGACCCAACAATTATGCTGACAGCACCTGCTCCTGCTTCGCAAAAAGCTTTGAAAAAAGTAGGCATGACGCTCAACGATATTGATTTGATAGAAGTGAATGAAGCATTTTCTGCTGTTGTGTTGAAATTTATGAGAGAAATGAAACTCAATGATTTCGACAAGGTAAATGTAAATGGCGGTGCGATAGCAATGGGACATCCACTTGGAGCGACAGGTTCTATGATGCTCGGAACGGTATTAGATGAACTAGAAAGACGAGATTTGAAAACAGCTTTACTCACACTTTGCGTAGGCGGAGGCATGGGCATCGCCACGATTATTGAGCGAGTGTAAATTGCTTTTGACTATGTAAGTGCCAAGTACTATTTATGATACACGCTATTTCGATACTCACGTTTTCAAAAATATGATTGAGCAAAGCCAAGAAATTAAGTGATAACTTTTCAATTTCGATGGTAGAAAGAGGTGGTAGGCATTTTGGAAAATGCTTACTATCTTTTTTTTATGTAATGAGGAAAAAGTAGCAAATTAGTTGTCATAGATGCAATCTTTTACATTTTTTGTCGCTACGAGCCTGCGAAGTAATCTGCAATCCCAAATGACAAGACGACAAAGTGAAGTTAGACGAAAGCTAAAAAACCTCATATTTCTCCAACAAATCAAACAAAACACTACTCATTCTAGTGCGTGCTACCTCAAAATCATTATCTTTTTCCAAACCTGTCATCATTCCCTTTTTATGAGCATAAAAACGCTGTGATTGCAGCACGACATTTTTATATAAATCAAGCTGTTTCGTATGTTTCGTAGCTTTCAACAATCCTCTCAAACATTCTTCCAATTCGCCACGAATAAATAAACTTTCTAAATGCTCTTTATGTGCAACTGTGCCATATTCCAAGCTGTTTTCTTTGTTAGGTTTCAAAGCTGTAAAACCTTTTCGCAAAAATGCTTTCGCCGAACGAATATGTTTTGTAACAATAAGTGTTTGTTCTTCCTTTTTGCCTTCTCCTTCTATCTCCCCTAACTCCTCAAAAATAGCTGCTCGCAAATCAACAGCATTTTCACTCATGCGAATCACTATCTTTTTCTTCTCATAATCTGCTTCAACTATGGCTGCCGAACCTTCTGTTTCATATTCCAGAAAAATGCCACTCGGCCACATTTCCATAAAATCAGCAAACTTGTTGGCACGCACTATAAAACGCTGTATATAGACGCTTGGCAAAAAATCGTAGTACTTTGTTTCCTCTTTTTCTAAAGCATACTCCAAAACATAACATTCTTCTATATACTCTGGCTTAGATGGCAACAACTGCGGAACGACAAAACTTCTTTTTGATAAAGGCTTATATTCATCTTTCTTTTTATCTAATTCAAAACAAAACTCGCAAGAAAGCATAAAATCTATAAAAAGTTCTTTTTCGACATCGCTATTTTGTGGCCAAATTTCGCACAAATCTTGATACATCAATTTCCCTTCTTGATGTTCCAAAATCTCGAAATAATGGCTATCTCTATCCAAAATTTTGTAAATCGCTTCTATCGCCCAAGCTTGATTTAAAATAATTTGCTGATGAAAATAGTCTTCTTTGTAAAAAACGACACCTGTATTGTGCAGAAAACGCAAAATACTTGCTGCCGATTTTCTTACGCCAACTACTTCACACCAGTTTTCAAAACTAGAAACATCAATACTGTTTTTGCCTTTTTGCATTTCCTCACGGCATTTTGTGCGAACAGCTACCCACGAAGTCGGCAAGGGTATCAATAAATCTTCTTGCAACTTTTTATCGGCTTTGAATATCGCTTGTATCTTACTTTCCAAAACATCAAAACCATTTTTTTTATCTGCTTTAGCCGAAACCTGCAAAAAAGCTTTAATATTGTATCTCTTCTGATACGCTTTTTGTGCCATTTTGGTATAAGGCCGTTTTTTGTGCTTAGGAATATCTGTTTTATTTTGCAAGACCAAAATAGGACTGTTTTGCCCAAAATGCTTGATGTAATGTAGCCAATAATCTATTTCCTCATTTTTATACTGCTTTCCCTTGTGTGTATGAAAAGGCGTACATTCATTTTCTGCGTCCCAAACCAAAAAGAAAACCGCTTTTGTTTGCATAAACAGCCGATGTGTAGCGTGATATAAGTCTTGCCCCGCAAAATCCCACAATTGCAAACGCAAATGACTAATACCTACTAAATTTGAACAAGCTAACTTTCTTTCCAACAAACAAATAGCGTGTGTAGAATTATGCTGCTCATCAAATACAAATTTTTCCTGCTCCACCAAATGCTTCGCTATCTGTGTTTTTCCCACACTACCATTACCGACTAAGAGTATTTTTACTTCATTATTGATGGTTTTTCCTTTTTCTGCATCTTCTAAGTAGTTTCGTAAATCTGGGAGGCAGTTGTGATGCCAACTATTTCCAAAAATAGTTTTATCTACATTTTTGATGGGATTTTGATATAAATATAAATATTTTAATTTTGGTAAGCTATTTAAAAAGGCCAAGCTAATATCCGATATTTTATTATAATCAAGGTCTAAAGTGTTTAAATTTTCAAGCTTCGCTAAACAACTAATATTCGATATTTGATTAGAACGAAGGTATAAACTGCTTAAATTTTCAAGCTTCGCTAAACAACTAATATCCGATATTTGATTAGAACGAAGGTATAAACTGCTTAAATTTTCAAGCTTCGCTAAACAACTAATATCCGATATTTGATTAAAACTAAGGTCTAAAGTGCTTAAATTTTCAAGCTTCGCTAAACAACTAATATCCGATATTTGATTAGAATGAAGGTCTAAAGTGCTTAAATTTTCAAGCTTTGCCAAAAAACTAATATCCGATATTTGATTATCTCTAAGGAATAAACTGCTTAAATTTGATAGCTTCGCTAAACAACTAATATCCGATATTTGATTATCACTAAGGTCTAAACTGCTTAAATTTGATAGCTTCGCTAAACAACTAATATTCGATATTTGATTATGATGTAAATCCAATTCCAATTCTTTTAAATGCGTACACTCTTCTAGCCTTGGCACTTTATTTAAATCTCTTATCTCGCAACGAGACAAATCAAGGCTTGTTGTTTGTGTTTCTAAACATTCACTTATTAGGCGGTTTATTTCTTCTATTCTCATTATTTTGGGTTTGTTGTTTATCCTTTGTTTTTTTCTTGCTTTTTCGCTTGTTCCAAAGTTAGTTATTTCTTTGTTTTTTTACAAAAAAATAATCAAACAGCCTTCTCGTAATTTGTTAAACCTTCAAGGTTTTAAAAACCTTGAAGGTTTGTTATGTCGTAAAAAAAACTTATTCTTTCTTTTCATAAAAACTTAATATACTTTATATTAGTCAAGCTCATAAGAATTAGTATTTTTGCCTAAAATCCTTTCCTACTTTTTACTACAAAAAAATACAAAACAAATATATTACACTTCAAACAAAAATGACAAACAATGAAATGTAAAGCTACAATTTTTGCGATGTTTATATTGCTATACAGCAGTTTCGCATCAGCACAGCCTTATTTTGAGGATGTCTTGCAAGTCTTAAACAACAATGGTTGTACGGGCTGTCATGGCGGCATAAATGGCCTTTCTTTAGGCACTTACAACCAAGTCATCAACTCAAATGGAAACGCTTGCGGCCCTGCCGTTATTCCTTTCGATGCGGCCAACAGTCCGCTATACGATGTGATAGACGATGCCACCAATGCCTGCGGTGTCAATCCGATGCCACAAGGCAATCCTGCGAGTGTGTCGGCTACCGACTTAGCCATCATAGAAAGTTGGATAAACAACGGTGCATTAGAAGCAGCTCCTGCTTGCAGCGGCCTCACTATTTCGGCTTATCTCGAAGGCAGCAGCAACAACAAATGCCTAGAAATCTATAACGGCACAGGTGCTGATGTAGATTTAAGCACTTATGCCATAGAAATTTATGGCAATGGAAATACCAATGCTACTTCTACCATTGATGATTTGAGTGGCACTTTAGCTGCCGATTCTTACTATTTGGTATGCAACAATCAAGCTGATGTAAGCGGTGTTTTAATCGGACTTACGCCAGACCTTTCGACAGGTTCATTAAATTTTAATGGCGATGATGCCGTAGCACTCAACAACGGAAGCGGTTTGACAGATGTGTTCGGAACTATCGGTATAGACCCAGGCAGTGCTTGGAATAGCGATAATTGTAGTACGAAAGACCAAACTTTTGTAAAGAAAAATACAGGTGGCGATTGCAACGGTTTTGAAGCTTTCGATGGCTCAATAGAGTTTGAAGCAGTAGTAGAAACTCTCTACGATTGTTTTGCTCAAAACGATGTCACAGTTTTCAATACTTATGTGCAGCCAGCTTGCGGCATTTCAAATATTTCGGCTTCGCAAGCCGTTTGCGATGGCTCAAATGCTGTTTTTTCAGTGAGCTTTGATGTTGTAGCAGGCAGCGGTTTTTATATTGTGCTTGATGTAGATAACAATACTACCTTAGCCACAGGAAACGAATCGCCTATTAGCGTAACAGTAGAAAATAGTTTGGCTGAAACAGCTTTGAACATCAATGTTTTAGATGGAACAGATGTCGATTGTTTTGGAAGTGTTTTTGCAAATGTCGCTTTGCCAAACTGTTCTGCTCCAGCCGTTTGCAATGGCTTGACAATTGCAGCTTATTTAGAAGGCAGCAGCAATAATAAATGTTTAGAAATATACAACGGAACAGGTGCTGATGTTGATTTAGCTACTTATACTGTAGAAATTTATGGAAATGGTGCAATAGCAGCCACTTCTACTATCGCTTTGGAAGGAAATTTAGCGGCTGATGCTTATTATGTCGTTTGTCATTCTAGCTTTACTTTGGGTGGACTTTCGCCAAATCTTTCGACAGGTTCTTTAAACTTTAATGGCGACGACGCTGTAGCTTTGAACAATGGAACAATGCTAACAGATGTTTTTGGAACGATTGGCACAGACCCAGGTGCTGGTTGGGGTGGCCCTGATTGTGCGACGAATAATCAAACTTTGGTGCGATTTAATACCAATGGCCTTTGCAACGGCTTCGATGCTTTCAATGGCGTAACAGATTTTACAGGAGCAATACCAAACTTATACGAATGTTTTGCACAAGACGACATTACGGCTTTCAATACTTACAATCCTAACTTTTGCGGCCTAGAATTGGGAACAATTGGAACGGCTACTTGTATGACAAATACGGCAGATGTTGATAATTATACCATTGAAATTGCTTATGTAGGAACAGATGTAAATGCAGTTGTAGAAGCATCAAACTCTATTTCTATTGATGGAAATGACCCAGCGACAGAAGCAGATGGAACTATCGTTTTGACTTTTGCGGAAGGCACAGATTGGAGCATTGATATTTCTGGCGGCAGTTGTGCATTATTTGCAAATGGTATTTCGCCAACTTGCGATGTACTCATAGAAACGGCTGAATGTTTAAATGAAGGTTTCGACAATGGAAATGAAGCACCAGCAGGTTTTACATTCAACGGTCTTAGCACTTACACTTCTACAACAAATTCTGGAAACGCTATTCCTTCTATAAAATTTGATTCTACGAATGACGAAATGCTAACGCCAATTTTGACAGCACCTTTAGAAATGTCGTTTTTCATCAGAGGAAATGGCACAGGTGGCACTTCTGCATTTTTGATAAAAGGTTTTAATACTGTTACAAATACTTGGGAAGAAATTGATAGCTTGGTAGATGCTACTTTGCCTACGACAGCCACGACATTAACTTACAATACAGGAGGAAGCACAACTTTCAGCGACTTCAATCAATTTTGGTTCTACTATATAAAAGATGCAGGAAATGTAGCTTTCGACGATTTAGTAGTGGGTTGCGATGCAAATTCAATTATTTATGATTGCTATGCTGCCGTTTGCGATTGGACAGTGAGCGAAGTAGCTTTAAACAGCGACTCTGATACTTGGTCTTGCGAAAATGGCGTATATTCCGTAAATGGTTTTTGCGGAAGCACTTGCGAAGAATCAACAGATGTTTGGCTCGTTTCGCCATTTTTTGATGCTGCTGCTACCGCAAATGCACGAAACTTGAACTTTACTGCTACCGAAAGTTTCGATGGTTCAGTTGTAAATGTATTTTGGGCTTCGGACTTTGCAGGCGATTTAAGTCTTGCAAGTTGGGTTCCTTTGGCTACCGTTGATGCTACCAATGATTATAGCATTGATATTTCAAATATCGCTGACGCAAATATCGTTTTTGCATTTCAATATATTGAAACTCCTGAAGCAGCAAATGGTTCTAGCTCTTTTATTTTAGAAAATATAAATATTCAAGCCAATGAATGCGGCTCAATCGTTCCTGTTTGTGGCATCACATCTTTGGGCGAAGCGACTACAAATTGCGACACAAATACAGTTGGATTAGATGAAATCACAGTAAGCGTTCCTTATTTTGGAAAAAAAGAAGGGGCTACAATCACAAATAATGGAAGTGGTGTAATCGGTGGCGATAACCCTGCTTTAGTTGAAAATGGTACAATTACAGTTACTTTATTGGAAGGCGAAACATGGGACTTTGATGTTCTTTTACCAAACTGCGACGGATTCAATGCCACAGGAACAGTTGCGATAGATGCTTGTTTGCCAGATTTAGTGAACTGTTATGAAGAAACGGATTGTAATTGGTCGGTAGAAAATGTCGCTCAAAATGCAGACGAAGATACTTGGACTTGTGCATCTGGCACTTATGCAGCAAATGGTTTTTGCGGTAGCACTTGCGAAGAAAACACAGATGTTTGGCTCATTTCGCCAATGTTTGATTTGGGAGCTACTTCTGTTAGATACTTAAATTTTGATGCAGCAGAGCAGTTTGATGGTGCAACTTTAGAAGTTCAATATTCAACAGATTATAGTGGTACAGGCGACCCAAATCTTGCAACTTGGACAGCTTTACAAAGCATTGCAGATGCTGGAGCTTCAAATATTGACATTACAAACATCGTAGGAAATCCTGTTTATTTTGCTATTCAATACCTTTCTAGCGGAGGTTCTGGCACATCAAGCGGCTGGACAATCAGCAATATCAGCATTTCGGCAGAAGAATGTAGTACAACAAATGTCATTTTGCCTCCTTGTTCATTTAGCAATGTAACGGCAGGAACAGCAGGTTGCAACGATTTAGATGCTCAATTTATCGTACTTTTCGAGGTAGAAAGTGGCAGCGACAGCTATGAAATTGTTGATGATTTAGGAAATGTATTAGGTACAGGCACAAACTCGCCAATCACAGCGACAGTTGTAGGAAGTGTAGGTGGTTCTATCATGGTTTCGGTAAGAGATGCCAACGAAACAACTTGCAGCAGCGAAACTATTGAAGTAGCTTTACCAGATTGTTCTATCGACCCTTGCACAGATTATATTGCACCGATGGTAAGCAATTTGAATGTTTGCGATGGCGAAGCAGCAGTTTTAATACCAACAGGCGGCGGAAATAGCTTAGGCATTGGCGTAGCTTTAGAATTATTTATTTCGGAATATTCAGAGCCTTCAAGCGGTTCTTGCAAATATGTTGAAATTTATAATGGTACGGGCCAAACCGTAGATTTGAGCGAATATAGCTTGCAAGGTATTGCAAATGGTGGTTTTTTCCCTGAAAGCGAAACCTTTTTAATGGGTTCTATGCCAAATGGTTCTACATTTATCGTTTATAACGAAAATTGCACTGACCCAACAATCACGACAGCAGTAGGTATGTCTGCTCCAAACAACAACACAGCACCGCTTATTTTCAATGGAAACGATGCGATAGCTTTGGCACACAATGGCGTAATCGTCGATGTGATTGGCGAAGAAGGCGTACCTGGCCCAGACCCAGCTTGGGACGTAGCTGGTGTAGCAAATGCAACGCAAAATGCTATTTTGTATAGAAAATCTGATGTTTTGGGTGCAAATGCAGATTGGGCAGCTTCGGCAGGTACTGATGCAGACAACTCTGAATGGATAGTAGGAAATGCAAATGATTTTAGCGATGCAGGAAGTTTTATTTTCACAGGTGGAATCACAAACTTATACAATTTCTATGACAACGACCCTGCTTCTGGTGGCGTTTTGATAGAAAGCATTGCGGCAAGCGACTCAATAGATTTAACAGTTCAAAATCCTACAACAGTTTGGGTAACAGCAGTAAGCCTTGATGGAAATTGCGAATCGGAAGCTGTTTCAGTTACTGCAACTTCTTATCCAACTATTACGGCAGCAACACTTACGGCTGGCGATTGTGATGCCAACGCAAGTATTAGCCAAGATAACGCAGATTTTACAGCAACTTACACCGTAGAATATACGACAGGCGAAGGCGAAACTAGCGGAAACGGCTTTGCTTTTGATGTGCCTTTGGCGAGTTCAGGAGTAGCAACATTTACAGTAATGAATGCAAACGCACCAGAAGGCTGTAATATGGAAACTTTTGCCGTAGATTTTCTTTGCACAGAACAGCCTTGTAACATAGTAGCAACTCCAACAACTTCGGGGTGTGGCGATGGAACAGGAACTTACGATTTAAGCCTTGATGTAGTAGCGACAAATCCTAGTTCCAATCAATTTTTGGCAATAGTAGATGGCGATACTTATGGCCCTTTTAGTTATTTAGCTTCAACAATCATGATTGAAGGCTTGGAAGGAAATGGCCAAACAAACATTTCGGTAGATGTTGTTGATTATGGTGGTTGGGTAATAAATGAAGTTTTATACGACCCAAATAGTTTAAATGGCGATGTGAATGGCGATGGTGTTTTCGTAACATCAGAAGAAGAATTTGTAGAAATTTTGAACTTTAGCGGAACAGCACAAGACATTTCGAGCTGGACACTTTCAGATGCTACAAGCATAAGACATACTTTCCCTGCTGGAACAATTGTTGATAATGCTTGCTCAATCGTTGTTTTTGGTGGTGGAAATCCTGCTACTTCTTTTAGTGGAATAGTGCAAACAGCTTCAACAGGCGATTTAGGTTTAGGAAACTCTGACGATGTTGTTTTAGCTGACGCAAATGGTATCACAATTGCAAATATGAGCTATTCAGGTTCGCCATCAGACAACCAATCTATCAGCTTAAACCCAGACGTGACAGGCACAACTTATGTTTTGCATAGTACAATAGCAGAATCTAATGGTGCATTTTTCTCGCCTGCAACAAAAGCAAATGGTTTTTCTTTCGAAGGCTGCAACGAAATAGTAGAAGCTTGCATGACAACAACGATGTATGACGCTCCAACTTGCGATGTGACATTGATTTGTAGCACCTTAGACGGCACACAAAGCGTAGCAGAAAGCAATATTTGCTCTGGCGAAACCATTAGTTTCACAGAAGGAAGCATAATCGACAATGACTATACAGGTGGTTTTGTGACTTGGGTATATGGCACAACAGCAGATTTTGATGCTTATGGTGCAAATGCTACCACAACAGTAGGCGATTTGCCAGCAAACACAAATTGTGATGCCATGACATATTTCGTAAAAGCACGTTTAGATGGCGTAGCAGCATGTAACGATGTTTCAGCAACTTTTGAAGTAGCAGTTTATCCAACAATTAGCTATACAGTTACAGCAGAAAATGGTTGTTCAGCAAGTATTGAAGCAGCTTGTCCAAACTTCGGAATTAGCTTTTTGAACCCAACGACAAACACGACAGAAAACAATACAGGTTCGGCAACTTACAACAATGCAGCTTGCCAAAGTGGAACAATTGAATTTACGATTACAAACAGCGATGCTCCAGCAAACTGCAATAGCACAATGGTAAATGTGAACTATGATTGCAATTTAAACTGTCCTATCGGTGGTTGTACTGACCCAAATGCTGTTAATTTTGATGAAAATGCGACAACAGACGATGGCAGTTGTTTGTATGAAGCTTGCACCGACCCACTTGCAAGTAATTATACACCGCCAGCAAGCAATATTATCACAAACAACAACTTGTGTATTTATGGAAATTGCGACTTGCCTGCTGTCGTTGATACTGATTTTCAGGGCGAAGAAGGAACATCACCTTTTTATTACAACAACTATATCATAGAATTAAATGGAGTTGCTCCTTATAGTTTTGTATGGGATAAAAATGGTTATATCCGAACTTCTTTAGATGAAAATACAGCGACAATTATTTCGGCAGAAAGTGCGACATTCAGCGTTACAATAACAGATGCCAATGGTTGTACATTTATTTTCAGCAACTCGGCAACAGAAGAGTTAGTCGTTACAATTTCAGATTACAGCATTACACCAGTATCAAATGGCATTGATGGCGAAATTGATATTACCGTAATTGGTGGTACATTGCCTTATACTTACAATTGGTCGAACGGTGCAATTACGCAAGACCTTGTCGGTTTAGCATTAGGCTGGTATAGCGTCATCGTGACAGATGCAACAGGCGAAGAAACGATAGGTTGGTTTTGGGTAAATCCAGAGCGAAGAGGAAGAGGAAAAATGAGCGACAACAATCAAGTATTGGTAGCAGCTTATCCAAATCCAATGACAGAAACAACGCAACTAGAATGGAGTAGCACAGAAAATGGAGCAGCCAATTTAGCGATTTTCAATGTAGCTGGCCAAAAAGTGATGAGCGTTTTTGAAGGCGAAGTCGTTGCCAACGAAATGTATATGACGCAGCTTGATGTTTCGGCCTTGAAAGCAGGTGTTTATATCGCTCGTTTGCAAGTGAGCAATGGCTCGCAGACTTATATCAAATTGATAGTGCAGTAAGCTAAAGATTTGATTTTTTAGATTTTAAATGCACGAAAGCCGCAAGCTTCTTTTTTCTTTTCTTTTTGAGAAGGAAAATGAGGTTTGCGGCTTTTTTTTGTTTTGTTTGCAAAAATGCTTATATTGAAATTTGATTATTTTGCAAGTAAAAAAGCGTTTCCTAAGAATATGAAAGAGCAAAGTTTCCGTGAAAGATTTATCAATAAGTTACCAAACTTAATAAAAGATACAACAACAGTATTTACAAAAGTAGTTGCTAAAGAAAAATGGTTTGAATCTATGGCAGAAAGTATTTTGCCTTACGAATCGCTTTTGAGTACCAATGCTTTGGGAAAAATGGCTGGTTGGTTAGCTAAATATGTGATAGAAAAAGAAAGTCGTGAAGTTGCCTTTCAGCACGCTATTTCAACCACATTTATTATTACTTTTCAAGAAGCTATTGCAAAACATGAAATAGCATTAACATTAAAAAAGAAGGAAAACATAGAAGAACAGGTTTACAATGAACAAAGCTATACACAGCAACAAAATTTTAGTGATTTTGATATTTATCGCTTTCTAGGCAATGAAATTATCAAAGACTATATAAGTTTATTTGGCGAGCTTCTTGCAGAATGTGATTGTACTGCTAAACAAAAGCGAATAGTACAAAGACATTTTAATGCTTATCTCAAACTCAACTTTTTTACTTTAATCAAACAGCAAAATGTAGCTTATCGTCTTCTGCTCAATGATATAGATAATACTCGTGCGATGCAAGCACAGTCTGAAATTATACAACGAAAACTGTATGATATGCAGCTAAGTGCTATGTTTGATGAAATCGTATTGAATGATGAAAAGGATATGCGTTTGAGTGATGTTTATATAAAACCTTATGTTGCAATACATCAATCTTGTTTCGCTGAAAAAACAAAAAATAAATATGAATTCCAGTCTTTCTTTACAGATTTAAAAAATGGATTTTTGAATTTAGATGATAAAAAAACAGATTTGCACAATTTTATTATTTCTATTTTAAATAATCGAATTCACAAAGATTTAACAAATCAAAAAATAAATATTATTTTTCTATTTGGTAATCCAGGCCAAGGCAAAACTTCTTTTTGCAAAAAATTATTGTATGATGTTATTGTAAATGATGAAATTACAGAAAATAATATTTATTTTTTGCGATTAAAAAATGTTCAAGACATCGAAGCATTATTCAATAATCCTTTGAGAGCAATTGTGAACTGTTTAACAGATATGCCAAATGTGCCTGATAATGTCAATATTAAGCAAATCAAAAGAAATAGCCTATTAGTTTTAGATGGTCTAGATGAATTAAAAATGAATGCACAAATAGGCACAGATAGAATTGAAATTTTGTGTGAAAAGCTTATAAAAGAAGCAGAAAATAATTTAAATTTAAAGATTATTGTTACTTCTCGTTATTATGTTGATTTAAAAAAAATTAGTTATCAAAATGCTTTAATCTTACAAATAGCTAATTTAATGGAAATTCAACAACGAAAATGGTTAGAAAAATATCGTTACTTTCATTCAGAATCATCTTTAACACTCCAAAAACTAGAGAAATATAATAAAATTGACCATTTAAAAGAATTGTTGAATCAACCCATTTTATTACATCTTATTGCTCGACTTTCCAATGAAATAGATGTCAAACAAAATCGTGTAGGGATTTACAAACAATTATTTACAGATTTAATAGAGCGAAAATGGGATCAAAATGGACAAATAGCGGCTTTAAGAGGTATCAAAACATACGAATTGCGATTTTTGATACAAGAAATGGCTTTATCTATTTTTCAATCTGATTATGATTATCTACACAAAACAGAAATAGATAAGCTTAAAACTGTAAAGAAATTTGCGAAAAAGTTGGCAAAAAATAAAATTAATGATGTATTGAAAGGTGTGATGATTGCTTTTTATTTACAGGAAGTAAGAAAACAAAAAAATGATAGTAGTGAACATAAAAAAGAGCGATATGAAGATTATGCCATAGAGTTTATGCATAAATCTTTGCAAGAGTATATGGCTGCAGAAAGAATATGGCAAATATTGCAAGATTATTTTTTAGAAAAAGATAAATATGGAGATTATAAAAACGATGAGTTTAAAGCCGCTTATCGAGTTTTAGCCGAACTTTTTGGTCCAAGAATGTTGAGTAAAGAAATCATAAAATATTTTAAAGAAATTATTAGTTTAAAATCAAGTTCAGTAAGAAATGAGTTAGCAGAATGTATGGCTATTTTCCTTGACGAATTAATAATACATCAATTTTACTGTGCTGATGCTCATCAAGGTATTTTGAGATTGGAACATAGAGTTAATCATATTGATATTAGCATGAATATTTTTTATGCTTATTGGAATATACTTTTAGAGTTAAAAGAGGAACAAAATTATATAAATGCTAGAAATAAAAATGGTTTTATTGATTTGATATATTCTTTTAATCGTAGAAATATAATTCTAAATTTATCATATCAAAGTTTGGAAAATGTTAAGTTCGATATTATGAATTTAAATAGTGCTAATTTCATTGCGTCAGATCTTAAATACGGAAATTTTCTTAGTGCTTCTCTCATTTGGACAAACTTTGAAAATGCAAAGCTTTATAAAGCAGTATTTGATGCTGCCATATTATATGAAACTAATTTTGCTAATGCGGATTTATTTGAAACTCATTTTAGTAGGACTAATCTTATTAAAGTAGATTTTTCAAATGCAGACCTAGAAGGAGCAAACTTTGAATTTGCAAAGTTTAGAGAAGCAAAAAGTTTAACATTTAAACAACTTTCAAAGGTTCGAAGTTTGTATAAATGTACAGGATTAGAAGAAAAACTAGAAAAACGCTTAAAAAAAGAATGCCCACATTTATTTGAAAAAAAAGAAGCATATTTTTAAATCCCCCACATGTCACAAATCAGACAACTCAAAAAAAACATTAACCGTATATTCCAACAACTTTTTTTCAGAAACGAAAAATCATTAGCTAATCCAAATACATAAAAAAAGCTTGAAAAACCAAAACAGTCTTTCAAGCTTTTTTTATTAAATATATCTTCTTTTAAAACAACTTCAATTTCTCACTAGGCGGAATTTTGCCCAAATGCAAATATGCTTTTTCGGTTGTTTGCCTGCCTCTAGGCGTGCGTTTAATAAAACCCTCTTGCACTAGAAAAGGCTCATATACTTCCTCAATTGTGCTAGGTTCTTCGCCCACAGCCATCGCAATCGTACTCATACCGACAGGGCCGCCACGAAATTTCTCAATAATGGTAAGCAAAATTCGATTATCCATTTCATCGAGGCCATAATCATCTACATTGAGGGCTGCCAGACCAAATTGTGTAATCTCTAAATCTATCGTTCCATTGCCTTTTATTTGAGCAAAATCTCGCACTCTTCGCAGCAAAGCATTCGCAATACGAGGCGTGCCTCTACTTCGGCGAGCTATTTCCAAAGCACCTTCTGGCGTGATAGGCGTTCTTAGGATTTTGGCAGAGCGTTTCACGATTCTAGTCAGCGTTTCGGCATCGTAGTATTCCATCCGAAATTTGATGCCAAAACGAGAACGCATAGGCGAGGAAAGCAAGCCAGAGCGAGTAGTTGCACCCACAAGCGTAAAAGGATTTAAGGCAATTTGTATGGTTCTAGCACTTGGCCCACTATCAATCATAATGTCAATCGTGAAATCTTCCATTGCTGCATATAGATATTCCTCTACCGTAATGCTTAGGCGGTGAATTTCGTCGATAAACAATACATCGTTTTCTTCTAAATTGGTGAGCAAACCCGCCAAATCAGCAGGCTTTTCGAGTACAGGCCCAGAAGTGACTTTCACACCTACGCCCAATTCATTGGCCACAATATACGACAAAGTTGTTTTGCCAAGGCCTGGAGGGCCATGCAGCAACACATGGTCAAGGGCTTCGTTTCGCAATTTTGCAGCTTTAATAAAAATGTCGAGATTTTCGATAATGTGCGGTTGGCCAGTAAAATCACTCAATTCTTGCGGCCGCAACACTTTTTCTACCTCTTTTTCGCCACTACTCAAATGAGTATCGTCGGCTTTCAAATAATCGTCACGCATGGATAAATAATAAAACTAAATAAATTATTTAGACCTTCAAGGTAGGGTGTCGAATTTCGTGGTGTTTTTTATAAACACTCGCCCTATTTTTTGTAAGAAATGACAAAATAATAAGTCTT